>NZ_JBAWHG010000011.1:0-51131 GCF_049593655.1 Chlorobium sp. | reverse complement strand
GTCCGTGTTCCCGCTTGCAGCGCACCGTTTTTTCTTTCAGGTCACTTTGGTACTTTTTTCTTATGATCGAGCATAGACCAGCAGAGAGTCCGGCGCTTGCGTTCAGGGATGTTTCCTCGGGGTACCGGGGCAGGGAGGTACTGCACAGCGTGAGTTTCTCCGTCGCCGAGGGGGAGTTCGTGTCGCTCATCGGTCCTAACGGATGCGGCAAGAGCACGCTGCTGAAAACCGCAGCGGCGCTCATCAGGCCGGTTTCCGGTTCCGTTTCGCTTTTCGGCCAGCCGGCAGAGCGCCTCAAGGCCGCAGAGCGGGCAGCGCTCGTAGGGGTGGTGCCCCAGAAGATCGAGTCTCCCATGGCTTTCCGTGTCGGTGAACTGGTCATGAACGGCAGAATCAGCTCCATGGGTCTTTTCGGCAGACCCGGCCCGCTCGACGACGATATCGTCGAGCGGGCGATGATCTATACCGATGTGTTCTCTCTCCGCGACCGGTACTTCATGGAGCTGAGCGGCGGAGAACAGCAGCGCGTAACCCTCGCCATGGTGCTTGCGCAGGAGCCGCGCATCATCATGCTTGACGAGTCGATAGCCCATCTCGATATCAACCACCGGCAGGAGGTGCTGCAGATTCTCTTGAACATCAACCGGGAGCAGCGCATCACCGTGATCCTGGTCAGCCACGACCTTACGCTTGCCGCACAGCTCTCCGACCGCCTTCTGCTTCTCGACGGCGGAACGCTTGCCGCAGCCGGAACGCCGCAGGAGGTGCTGCGTGCAGAACTGCTCAGCCGGATCTACAATTGCGAGCTGCAGGTACGCAAAGACCCCTGGAGCGGGGAACTGCAGGTGAGCGGCGATCTCCGTGCAGGCCGCAGCAGGAAGTCGCTCAACCGGCGCGTTCATGTCATAGCGGGTGGCGGAAGCGGTATAGAACTTTACCGGCGATTGCTGATCGAGGGGTATGACGTGAGTACCGGCGTGCTCAACAGGCTCGATTCCGATGCGGAAGCGGCAAGAGCGCTCCATCTCGATGCCGTGCTCGAACAGCCGTTTTCAGCCGTAGGGAGCGCCTGTTACCGGGAGGCCTCGGTTATGGCGGCCTCTGCCGATATGGTTGTGGTTACCGGTGTGCCGTTCGGTTCGGGCAATCTGGTCAATCTCTCTCTTGCCGACGAAGCGCTTGCAGCGGGAAAACCGGTTTTTCTTGCCGACGGTATCGGAGCCCGCGATTACACCGAAGGAAAGGCGGCCGGACGGAAAGCCGCCGAACTGCTTGCAAAAGGGGCGCAAACCTGGAGTTCCATGCATGAGCTGCTCATCCATCTCCAGAAATCTTTTCAATCCTGAATGCTCCGCAATGAAAAACCGCTTTCCTTTCCGGTTCGGTACGACATCCTATATTATTCCCGCCGACATCATTCCCAATGTCGAGTATCTGAAGGACAAGGTAGACGACATCGAACTGGTGCTGTTCGAGTCCGACGAGTTCAGCAACCTTCCCTCAGCGGCGGATATGCAGCGCCTTGCATCACTTGCCGGAGAGCATGACCTTACCTATTCGGTGCACCTGCCGCTCGATGTCTATCTCGGTCACCCCGACAGAGGCGAGCGCAAGCGCTCGGTGGGCAAGTGCCGGAGAATCGCCGAATTGACCGAAATTCTGCCGAAGTCGGCGTACGTGCTGCATTTCGAAGCGGGACCCGGTGTCGATATCAACGGTTTTTCAGAGGCCGAAATGCGGCTGTTTGTCGATTCGCTGCATGACTCGTCCGCCATGCTGCTCGACAGGATGCCTGTCGAGCCGTCATCGATCTGTGTTGAAAACCTCAACTATCCCTATGAGCTGGTGATGCCGGTGGTGGAGGAGTACGGTTTTTCGGTGACGCTCGATGTCGGTCACCTCGAGTATTACGGCTTTCCGACGGAGGCCTATCTCCAGCGTTACCTTTCCCGTGCCGGAGTGCTGCATATGCACGGTACGAGGGAGGGAAAGGACCATAATTCGCTCTCCGGCATGAATCCCCGTGTGCTCGATATGGTTATGCAGGCTCTTCAGGACGATCCCCGAACCGACAGGGTGTTTACGCTCGAGATTTTTTCGGAAGAGGATTTCTCCGATTCGTCGAGGATAATGGAGTCCCGGGTTCCATAGATGCCGGCTTCCGGACGCACGGTTCCTGTCAGGGAGTCGTGAGATTGACGTCGAAAACGAAGTCGCCGGCGATGGTGAAGGTTTTCTGCTGCGAGCTTTCCCCTCCGGGAGTTTTAAGCGTGTAGGTGCCCGAACGAAGTTTGTCAACCCGGTAATATCCGAACTGGTCGGTTATGGCCTTTCCCGCCGGAGCGCCCGAGGCGTCGATAATTTCCAGCAGTACGCCGGCAACGCCGTTGCCCCGGGAGTCGCTCAGACACCCGGCAACCCCGAACTCCGCATAAACCGGAATATTGACTTCGGTGACCGCGCCGTTGCGGACCTCGACTTTAACCGAGTTGCGGGAGACGTTCAGTTCGAGGGGCAGTTTTTCGGTGTCGATATCGACACTGTAGACTCCAGGCCGGAGGTTTCCCACGAAGAACGTTCCGTCTATCTGGCGCTGGCCGAGTTTTCTTCCGTTCAGGAGAATATCGACGTCGTTGATGTCTGAAGAGCCCAGCCGGGTATCGTTCATGATATCGAGGGAGCCGGCAAGTCCGCCCCTGGTGTGGCTGATGGCCGACCGGTTGACCGGAAATGCCCTTTTTTTCGAAAAACCCATATCCCAGGTCATGGTAAAGGAGGCGAAATGGCGGGCCTCGGTCTCGACGAAATCCTCGATAAAGTTTTCTTCCGTGTCAAGCTGATGGGCGTTGTTCATGTTGTAGCTGTACTGAAGACTGAAGCGCAGACCGGCGTTGATGAACTTGCTCCATGCCGCCGAGTAGCCGATCTCGCTTCCGGAACGGGACGCCCCCAGGCGGATCAGGTCGAAGCGCGATCCTCCGGGATACCAGTCGAGGTAGAGACTCGATAGCTGGTCTCCGGTCTTTGTCGCATAGGAGTGCATGAACCGGCCGATGAGCGAACGGCTGAAATCGAATCGCCAGTCGCCGGTAACGGTCTGCTTTTCATAGACAACGGAGAGGTCGCTGCGGCTTCCGAGGCGCAGGGTGGTTTCATAACGGTACTTCTCGTCGTCATCCGGAAGGGCGGAGAACATCAGCCATGGCGCGACCGTCCAGTAAAGTCCGGGAAGGAGAAACTTCCGGATCTCTCCGTCGCCTGTTCTGGAATAGCGTCCGTAGAGGAGCATATCGAACGGTTCAAGAATGCCTGCCGAAAAACGCAGGGAGTGATCCTGCGTGCGCTCGGTGTCGTCGCTGGAAAATCCGCTCTCCTGCCAGCTTGAAAGAGCCGACACGTCCCAGTGCTTTCCATGTCCCTCAAGCCGGACGTCCGCTCCGTATCTTCCGTTCGAGCGCGCCCCGTAGAGGGCGGCCGCCCAGTTTCCGCCAAACGAGACAACCGAGCCGAGCATGAGGTCGGCGGAACGGTTGTCGGGGTTGTGCTGCACGCCCCCCTCAAGGGTTATCCTGTTACCGAGACCGTACATGATGTGCCCGAACCCTGTCAGCCGTCCGGGTTCGTCGCTCTGGTCGAGAGGATTGCCTGTTACGCCCCCGCCTCCCCGGATCAGGATTTCTCCTGCCGGAAGGCTCCGGTTCATGATCGATATGGTGTAGTCGAGTATTGCAAGAGGCTTTTCCCTCAGGGATCGCTCAAACAGCCAGACTTCGGTTTTTCTCAGGTCACTGGTCATCCTGACGTTGCTGAACCTGAAGCGGCCGTCGAGCCCTATCCGCTGCCGGGCGGCAACAACGCCGTCAAGGCGCAGTTCGGCAATCGCAGCCGGCGGACCGCTTCCTTCAATCGAACGCTGCTGTGTGCGGTCCAGGGAGAGAAAGACGTCCGAATCACTGTATCGTTCGAAATCGAGCTGATTGAGAATGTTGTGATTGTTCCATCCGAACTGGAGCCCGGTGAAGCTTTCGTCATCGATCAGCGGATAGATGTCGGATGAGCCCGTTCCGAGACGGATGGCCAGGTTTCTGCTGAAGGCAGTCCAGTGGTAACGGGTCGGGATGAAGGACTGTTCCGGATCACCTTCCAGCGTGATGTCCCATACCCCTCCGAATACCCGGCCTCCGGCTTCGAAAAACAGGTTTTTTTCGGGGGTCGCATCGAAATCCCAGGTGATTTCCGGTTCGAAGCGCAGAAAGGAGAGCGAGCTGCCGGGAGCCTTGATGTCGGGGATTACCGGTTCGGTTTTTTTTACGTGCGATTCGGGGCGGCCGGGGTGCCAGGGTACATCGAGTTCTATGGCAAAGGCAGACTGGTTGAAGCGTCCTGCGACAAGAAAGGTCTTTTTCAGCTCGCTCAGTGATATGCAGAGTGTCCTGTCGATGAGTTTTACCGATCCGGAGTCGAAGGTAATGGTGCCGAGAGTCGTTTCGAAGCTTATCCGGCCTTTGCCGATTTCAGGTGCCTGCAGCCCGCTTTGCTCGAGAAAAAGGGCGAAGGGCACCCAGTATTCGTCCTGAAGCCTGTAGCAGAGCTGGGCGCCTGTTGAGCGCCTGTTGAACAGAACATCCACCAGAAGCGGCTCCAGCTGCACGGATGCAGCAGCTTCCTCCGATGCGGGGGCCTGCGTCGCGCTTTCGGGACGAGGCTCAGCCGCAAAAGCAGTGAAGGGGAGTGCATGCTGACAGCCGAGGACTGTCAGCATGATTCCCCACTCCTTAATGGCGCGCATCCCTGAAAAATGGGGGATTATCGGGCGATAATGAAGGTTTTCTCAACGGTTTTCCCGTCGATGCTTCCGTTTACGGCAACAATGTAACTGCCGGGGGCTTTCGGCAGCGGAATCTGGGTGGAGAGTGTCCGGCGGCTGCCCGGCAGTACAGGGGTCTGGTTTATCTGACCTGAAATGATCAATCCTGCCGGCTGTTTTTCCTTTTTATCGGTATCGGCGAATTTGGCGGCGGCGCCTATGCCGGGAAACGCATCTTTTTTCCATATCGAATAATTGCCTTTAAGACGGGTATGGACGTTGCCGCTGTTGGCGATATCGGCGACGATCGACGATGATGCTTTATCGAACGAGAGCGTATTCAGCACTCCTGAATGCTTTACCGGATCGGCATATCCGTAAACCCCGACGCCGAGCTTGAAGAGGATTTCGAGAGCCTTGGAGCTGTCGGCATTTGCCGTGGCCGGTTGTTCGACAAAATAGATGATGGCCCTGTGTTCTCCGGGATCGGGTTTTGCCGTCGGGCGAATGGAGAACCGCACGACCTGGCTTTTTCCCGGATCGACGGTGAAGGAGATCGGGTTGATGAGCATCCAGCGTTCGAGCGACTGTTTATCCGGGGGGAGAAGCTTTACCTCGTTTTTTTCATCGAGAGTCCAGTTGTATACCTCGACCTTGACGGTGGTAGGGGTTTTTTTCAGGTTGAAAATCCTCACCGATTCATTGACAGGGTTCTGGCCGATTGCAATCTCGAACATGGAGGGTGCGACGCCGATCTGTCCGGGAGGCGGTTCGTCAGCCCGGAGAAGAGATGGGATCGATAGTGTCATGATCAGGGACAGCAGGAGAACGAGGGGGTTTTTCATCGGTCTGGAATAATTGGGATTACGGTTGTTGCTGTGTACCGGGCAATTGCTGCAGTTTATCTTCCCGGTCAGGAGGACGCATGAGCCGACTCCTTCCTGACCCGGAAAGCGGTGCTACATGGTTGAAGCGGTAATGGTGTACTGGCCGCCGGAATGCGTGCCCGACCGGTTCGTCTTGGAGAAGTCGAGGTCAAAGAGGATGCTGCCGATGGTGGCCCTGCTTCTGGCAATGCCGTTCAGGGGCGTGGTGATCGTTGCTGCGGTATTGCTGTTGTCGCTTACCTGCACATTTGAAATGCCGATCTGTGATTCGCCGTTCGAAAGCGTACCCTTGCCGGAAGGTATCGTTGCGGTCACACTGGCGGTTCCGTTTTTCGAGAAGCCCCTGACTGCCCACACATTGGGCATCCGGACCGTTGTCGTGGTGCCGTCGAGTTCCATTTTGGCGCCCAGGAGGTTCGACGAAGCCAGTTCCTCTCCTCCGCTGGCGTCGCCCTTCCAGGAGACATTGAGGGTGTTTGCGCCTTCATCGAGGCCTTCGGATTCCGGTGTGGCGAAATTGAGCGAAAGCGAGGAGTAGTAGTGCAGAATGATGAACTCCGGGACATTGGCGGAAATGTCGGCGGTTCCGCGGCTGCTGACCGCGCATTCGGCATTGCCGGCCATTGTTAACGAGATCACGGAGGCAAGTACGCCGGCCTTGAGGTATTTCATGTCGATCATGGGGGGTAAGGTTTGGGGTTTATAAGCAGCAATATAATAAGTAGATGTGTAACAAGAAAAGGGTGAGCTTCTTTTCATGCAGGAAAGCCGCCTTCTTCCTGTCAGGGAAAAAAGCGGCTTCTGGCGCAGTCCGACCGGGTATTCTGAACCGGGGACTCAGATGGTGGTTGCGGTGATGGTGTACTGTCCGCCTGTGTGCAGGCCCGAGCGGCTGGTCTTTGAGAAATCCAGGTCCATTTCGATGTTGCCGAAGGTCGCGTTGCTTTTGGTGATGCCGTTCAGCTTTGTGGTGATGGAGCTTCCCGAGGTCACGTTGTCGCTTACCTTTACGTTAGAGATCGAGATTTCCGAACCGTTGAGGCTCATGGTTTCCTTTCCGGCAGGTACGCTTACCTCGACTTTTGCGTTACCGTTCGTTGAAAATCCTCTTACCGCCCAGACGTTCGACAGCGTTACGGTTGTCTTGCTTCCGTCGAGTTCCAGTGCTGCGTTCATCAGGTTCGCCTCGGCAAGATCGGCGCCTCCCGAGGTCGTGCCGTCAAAGGATGCATCCACGGTGTTCGATCCTTCATTCAGGGCTTCCGAATCAGGTGTCGCGAAGTTCAGGGTTACGGAGGAGTAGTAGTGGAGAATGATGAATTCGGGTACGGTAACCGTTACATTGGTTGTTCCGCTTGTGCTTGCAGCAATTGCCTGGGTTGTCGTCATGATCGAGAGTATGATCACGAGGAGAAGGCTTCCGATCTTGGCGTTGAGGGTTTTCATGATGACTGTTCCAGTTACGTTGGGGTTCGTTTCTGTCAGTCATTACACAATAACCGTGCCAAATATTGAAATGTGTACTCCTGTTTCTTGTAAAATATTTTAAAATAATAAGTTGAGTGTGTCTCTCCGTTGCGTTCTGCTTCTCCTCTTCCGTGCGGTGGTGCTTATCGAGCCGTTGCGCCATGAGACAGTTGTCCTGTTCCTGATACGTTGAGACGATTATGTTTATCCGGTTTCAGATGCATGCCGTCCGTGCGCTTCTGAGCGACATGAAAGCGGGATATGGAGATGCTTGCCATGAGGTGTCTCTGCTGATTGCAGGGCGAAAGGGGGGATCAGGGCTGCCGCAGGCAGCGGGAGAGAACAGAGGATTTCGGAGCGCTGCCGGAGCGGTGGAGTCGGCATGGGGAAGAGAGCGGCGCAGGTTTTTCCTGCGATCGGAAATCGTGAGGCTTCGGAAATGAATCAGTAATAGACAATGGTGATCTGTACCGTGCCTCTGTAGGTCCCGGAGCGTTTGGCGTCGGCAAGGTTGAGATTCAGGTTGGCGTAGCCGTAGCAGCGGTAGGTCAAACCGCTGTATTTCGAGCAGGTGACAGGCTGGGCGGTGATGGTCGCTTCGATGGTCGATGAACTGGCGGTCAGTGATGAAAGGGTATTCTCGATGCCCCCCGTGCCGAATATCCGGTAGCTTGCATTGAAGGTCGGCCGGGCTTCGTAGCCGCTGTTGTAGCTGTAGTACCAGAGGAGGATACTGTTGCGGACGACCGAGGTTCCGGTAATGACCTGATCCAGGCTCGACGCCTGGCCGTCCACATCGCCCTGCCACGTGACATCGGTGTTATAGCTGCCCTCGCTGTATGCCGTGCCGCTCGATGAAAGGCCAAGTTCACTCAGGGCGGCGGCCGTCAGTGTCTTTGACGATGTAACGGTGAACGTGGCAGCGGTTGCCGGTTTGCTCGTGATAACAGAAAAAAGCAGCATGATCGACAAGGTAATGAACGGCCTGCCGGAAAACGGCTTTGCATGGTGCCCAGGGTGTTGCCTTGTCAGGTTGCGGAAGGCCGGCGGGGAGAAGTACTTCATCGTGTCAGGAAACGGTTCATGATTTCAATTCGGCCGGGCCGTTCTGCTTTCGTTTTCGGCCGGCCCGGTGAACTGCGCCAGGCTAAATGGTCTCGGCTGTTATCTTGTACTGGCCGCCACTGTGCGCCCCGGCCATGTTTGTTTGCGAAAAGTCCAGTGTCATCAGGACGTTTCCTATTGTAGCCGTGGATGTGGTCAGGCCGTTCAGGCTGGTATTGATGCTGGTGCCGGAATGGCCGGCATTGTCGTCGATCTGGGTTTGGCCGGCGCCGTTCAGGATGGTTATTTTCGAAGAGCCGGATACCAGCTGGTTGTTGACCACCGTAATGGTGACCTTTGCGTTGCCTGAGGGAGAAAGGCCTCTGACAGCCCACACATTGGGTATGGTCATCGTAACCGTCCCGGGAAGCACATCCTGGATGGTGCTCGCCGATAACTGGCTTCCTCCGTCTGCAGCTCCGCTCCACTGGACGTTCCATGTTCCGCTTCCTCCCTGGTCAACGGCCTGGGAGTACTCCTCGAACTTCAGGTTGAGTTCGGAATAGTAATGCAGGATAATGCAGTCGGGCAGCGTTATGGATACCGTTGTACTGCCGGTTTTTGTCGATGCCTCGGAAGCAGGAGTCGTTAAGCAGACAATCAAAAGCATCGCCAACAGTGCGAGCGCCAAAAAAGGGGATTTCAGGTTCATGAGGGCTCCTCCGTTGTGCTCAGGCAGCGGATAACGCGCTGTGCCGGTCAATTGCACACTGCCGTTAATGACGCTGTACGGGCGCTCTTCAGGGTTTCGGGGTTTTGAGGCTTCGGCTCTATGGCCATTACAGTTAAAAGTATGCAAAATCCCGTCCTTTGCAAAATTCCGTCTCTTCCCGGTTTTTGCCCGGAGTAACGAAATAGTTTGTATCTTGGCGTTTTTACGGATTGTAACCATTCAGGAAGCACGATGACCGATGTTGTTTTTGTTACCGGTGGAGCCAGGAGCGGCAAAAGCGCCTTTGCCCTCAAGTATGCGCAATCCTTTGAAAAAAGGGTTTTTCTTGCTACGGCCGAACCCTTCGACCACGAGATGCAGGATAGAATAGACCGGCACCGGCAGGAAAGGGGAGATGGTTTTGTAACCGTGGAGGAGCCGCTTTACCTCGATCGGGCAATCAGGAATCTGCCTTCAGGTATCGACGTGGTGCTGGTCGACTGCCTTACGGTCTGGGCAGGCAATCTCATGCACCACTTCGAATCCGGCGCCGGATTCGGGATCGACCTGAGACTCGAAGCTTTGCTCGATACGCTCCGCAATCCGCCCTGCAGGGTCATCCTTGTTTCGAACGAGGTAGGAATGGGTATTGTGCCCGAGAATGCCATGGCCCGGAAATTCCGTGATATCGCGGGCAGCGTGAACCAGAAAGTGGCGGCGCTCGCTTCGGAAGCCTGGCTGCTCTGCAGCGGACTGCCTCTGCGGTTGAAGTAGCGTCCCCTGCATGCCGTATGGTTTTTTATTGAATAACTTCCTTTACCAATCAGTACTCTTATGCCGGAAAGCCTTCAGCTTCTTTTACAGCGCATCCATCCTGTCGACCGCTCGTTGGGAGCCGTGGTTCAGGCGCATCTCGACGATCTCACCAAACCGAAAGGAAGTCTCGGCCGTCTTGAGGAGATTGCCATGCAGTTCATTCTCGCTACAGGATCGCTTGCTCCATCACTGAAGAAAAAGAAAATCTGCTGTTTTGCTGCCGATCACGGTGTGGCTGCCGAAGGGGTTTCGGCTTTCCCTGCCGAAGTGACTCCGCAGATGGTTTACAATATGGTGCGTGGAGGAGCAGCCATCAATGTGCTCTCAAGGCATGCCGGAGCGGATCTCGATGTCGTCGATGTCGGGGTCAACCACGATTTTGCCGGTCTCGCCGGCCTTGTCCATAAAAAGATCGGGCCGGGAAGCGCCAATATTGCCTGCGGCCCCGCCATGAGCGAGGCCGAGGCGCTTCAGGCCGTGCTGTGCGGAGCCGAACTTGCGGCTGAGGCGGAAAAGGCAGGGTACAGCCTTCTCGGAACCGGAGAGATGGGCATTGCCAATACCACTGCGGCGACAGCCCTTTATGCTGTCCTGCTCGGGGTTCTCCCCGAAACCATCACCGGAAGGGGAACCGGTATCGACAATGAGCGGTTTGAGCACAAGAAAGCTGTTATCCGCAAGGCTATCGACGTGAACAGGTCGGGATGCGGGACGCCCTTCGCTGCTCTTGCGGCCCTCGGAGGCTATGAAATCGCCGCAATTGCAGGGTTTGTGCTTGGAGCCGCAGCCTGCAGGATTCCGGTTGTTGTCGACGGATTCATCTCTTCGGCAGGAGCTGTCGCCGCCATGAAGATCTGTCCTGCGGTAACCGACTATCTCTTTTTCAGCCATGTATCGAACGAACAGGGGCATAAAACCGTCATGCAGCAGCTTGGCCTGCGTCCGATTCTCGACCTCGACCTGCGGCTCGGGGAGGGTACCGGGGCGGCGCTCGCCATGCAGGTCATCGATGGGGCACTGAAAGTGTATAACGGGATGGCTACGTTCAGCTCTGCACAGGTCAGTGAAAAATCCGGGGAAAGCCGTGGGTGAGGAGAAGCGTGAATGTTCAGGGCCGATGGAAGCCGGAGAGCGGTTCATCGACGTGAACGGTCTGCAGGTGCACTGCCGTTCTCTGGGCAGCGGCGGGCCCGTGCTGTTGTTTCTTCACGGCAGCTTTCTGTCGATGAGGAGCTGGAGGCTTGTTTTCGAACCCCTTGCTGAACGCTGCAGCGTGATAGCCATCGACCGTCCGGCATTCGGCTGCACCGGACGTCCTCTTCCTGTTCCGGAAAAACCAAATCCATACAGTCCCGAAGGCCAGGCCGATCTTGTCGCGGCGCTGCTTGAAAAACTCGGTCACCGCCAGGCCGTGCTTGTCGGCAACTCCACGGGAGGCACCATCGCCCTGCTGGCGGCGATCAGGCATCCCGGCAAGGTTTCGGGACTTGTGCTGGCCGACGCAATGGTCTACAGCGGCTATGCAACCAGTGAATTTCCCCCATGGCTCTATCCGCTGCTCAAGGCGGCGGCTCCTCTGGGTGGAGCGTTCGCCAGGGTGATGATCGGTGCGGCTTTCAACAGGCTTCACCGGACCTTCTGGCATGATCCGTCAATGCCCGGAAAAGAGCTGCTTGCCGCATATCGCCGGGACATGATGCAGGGCAGCTGGGGCAGGGCGTTCTGGGAGCTGCTGCTCTCAAGTCACAATCTCGGACTCGAGGCACGGCTGGGAGGCATCGACGTTCCCGTACTGGTCATGACCGGAGATCACGACCGGATGGTGAAACCGGCCGAGACCCTCAGGCTTTCCGGGGCGCTCCCCAACGCCGTGCTGAAGGTTGTGCCGGAGTGCGGGCATCTGCCCCAGGAAGAGAAACCGGAGATTTTCGCCGAAACCCTCGGCGCGTTTCTTGAGAACCATTTCACATGACGATGATGGAAGCATTCAGAGGGCTGGTGACGGCATTTCGTACCCTGACGGTTCTGCCGGTTCCGGGAAAGGATGCGCTGCGCTTCAGTACGGCGCTCTACTGGTTTCCTCTGGTCGGCCTCTTTCTCGGGGCGCTTCAGGCTTTTTGCGCATATGCCGCCGCCTCGACGGGATGGCATGAACTTGCCGGTTTCGCTGCCGTTCTTGCCGGTGTTCTGCTGACGAGGGGTCTGCATGCCGACGGCCTTGCCGATCTTGCCGACGGCTTCTGGGGAGGGAAAGACCGCCAGGCCGTGCTGCGCATCATGAAAGACCCGAACGTCGGTTCATTCGGAGCCCTTTCGCTGGTGCTGGTATTTCTGCTGAAATGGATTGCCGCCGTGAAACTTGTCGATCTGCATGCATACGGAGCAATCGCATCGGGTGTTCTGCTGGCCCGATGGGTTCAGGTTCTGCTTGCCTCCTCGATGCCTTATGCGCGCAGCGAAGGGGGGACGGCTCAGGCGTTCGTCGCCGGAGCGGGCCGTTCTCATCTTGTTCTGACGAGCCTCTCTTCGACGGCGCTGCTTCTCCTTCTGCTTCAGGCCGATCTCCGGCTTGCCGGGGTTGCTCTTGCCGCAGCCGTCATGAGCGCACTTGCAACGGGGCTGATTGCCCGCCGCAAGGCGGGCGGCGTGACGGGAGATGTTCTCGGCGCAGTCAGCGAGCTGACCGAAACCGCGGTCTGGATCGGCTGCGCCATCATCGGCAGGTAATCCTTCGTTGCGGTGTTAACCGCATGAATAGACCGGTTCGTTTATGTCTTCGGCAAGTGCTTTTATCCTGAAGCGGTATTTGCTGATCTCGAAAGAAAACCGGGGGTTTTCATGGAAAACGACCCTGTTGTTTTCGAACCTGATTTTCATGGGCACGCTCACCTTTCGTTCATCGCCGCAAACATTGTTTTTCACTCCGGGTCTGAATACCTCCCCGTTCTGGTCCGGCAGTGAAACAACAACGGCATGATCGACGGTGCTGAGCGCCTCTATGCTGCCGTCCGGCGCAAGCTGCACGGAATTGACGTCGCCGTGGATGCCGTTTGGTTCGTTGTCGTAGGCAAGCACCTGACCGATCGGTGTGAGCACTGCGGTTTTTTTCAGTGGTTCGAACGAACGAATCTCTCCCGATTCGTAAAATGCGACGCCTTTTCTGACAGGGATATCTCCGAGTGGCGTTGACAGGGTGATCACCTGGCCCGGCCAGAGGGTTATGCTTTTGAGCGCTCCGCTTTCGTAGAACTGGATATTGATGAGTTTGGCTTCGAGCCTGCCGACCGGAGTGTCGAACGTTGCCGCTTCGGCAAGGGCGAACTCGTTCTGCCACGACCAGAAGCCGCTCAGGCTGCCGTCAAGAGGGAAAACCCTGCGTATCGCGCCGTTTTTATGGAAGGTGACCAGTTCGGCGGGAAATCGCCCGACCGGCGTGTCGATCATGCTCTGCGTCTGCAGGGCAACCGATTTCAGCGAGCCGTCCTTGTAAAAATACATCGGTTTGAGCGTACGGCGGCCCATGTCTTCGGCTTCGTACTGGGGGACGATTTCCCCGTACGGGGTTTTCAGCAGATTGGGTCTGGTTACAAGACAGCCGTCCGTTTTGCCGTTCGAAAAGAGTGTATGGAATTCCACTCCTGAAAGTTCACCGTATCGGGTCATTACACTGTTCATGGCGTCTGGAAACATATTGTTTGAGTACTGTCTTTTGTATAACAAGAATAGTATTCAATTACCGTGCCATGATGGATTTTTTGCCCTAACGTGTTTTTATTTAATCGGATAGATTTTTTTGTGGAGCCGGTTTTTTCTCGCATTTACCTACATTTTTGTAGGCACTCGGAGGGTTTCTACGCTTATGTCTCATTCCTGTTTCGCTTGCAGCCATGTCGAGAGAGCCTTTCTGACCGTATCGGGCGTGTAGGGCTTTATGATGGCGTCATCGATTCCGAAGGTGTCGAGCTTCCCGTCAAGCTCACGGAGAGAGTCGGCCGTCATGGCGATAATCGGGCATCTGGAGCCCTTTTCCGCCCGGCGTATGGCTGCCGATGCTTCAAGACCGTTCATCTCGGGCATATGGATGTCCATGAAAACCAGGTCGGGATGATGGTCGGCAAACATCGCTACGGCCTCCTTTCCGTTTCCGGCCTCAAGGATTCTTGCTTCAGGGAGGATTTTACCCAGAACCGTTTTTGCCAGCAGCATATTGGTGGTGTTGTCCTCGGCGATGAGTATGCTGTATGTTCCGTATTTCTCGGGAATCTCCTTCAGCATCCCTTCAGGAGGGGGGAGCGTATTCCTGCTTCCTGTGTTTTCCGGATCGGTCAGCAGCCCGAGCAGCTGATGGCGTTTGACGGGCTTTATGACGGCCGTGCATTTTCCTGATTGCCGTGCAGCCGAAAAAAGAGCCGGGTCATCGGTTGCATGAAACATCAGGAGCACAGGTTTCGTCGTTTGGCTGCGCCGGATTTTTTCCGAAATCTCGATGCCGTTCATATCGGCAAGGTGGTAATCGATGATCAGGGCATCGAAAAATCCGGCCTTTTCAAGAGCGTCATGGTCTCCGGAGACACTTTCGCAGACGATCGAGGCGGATTCCAGGGTTCTGGCGAGCAGCTCGCGATTGCGGATGTCGTCGTCTACAATCAGCACTTTTTTGCCTGAAACCGTTTCCGGAAAGATGTTTTTCCCTGTTTCGACCACGGGCAGGCTGAGTGAAAAGAAAAAACGGCTTCCATCTCCGGGGGCGCTTTCAAGCTGTAACGACGATCCCATCATCTGCAGGAGCTTGTTCGAAATGGTGAGTCCCAGACCGGTTCCTCCGTATTTTCTGGTCGTGGACATGTCCTCCTGGGAGAACGCCTCGAAAATCCTTATCCGGTTTTCCGGAGAGATTCCTATCCCGGTGTCCTTCACCGAAAAAACAATGTTCATCTCCGAGGGATTCTGCACCGTCGGTGCGGTTGCGATCCGTAACTCGATGTGGCCCTCGAAGGTGAATTTGACGGCGTTTCCCAGCAGGTTGATGAGTATCTGTTTCAGGCGAACCGGATCTGCGCGAAGGGTGGCAGCTCGCAATTCCGCCGGAATGTCGAGCAGAATCCCGAGGTTCTTGCTGTGTGCGGAATAGGTGATCATGTCGATAACCTGTTCGGCCAGTTCCTCGAGAGAGACGTTTTCCTCCGACAGAACCTGTTTTCCGGCTTCGATTTCGGAAAGGTCGAGAATGTCGTTTATGAGTCCCAGCAACTGTATTGCGGAGCTGTTGACGATGGTGATATAATTGAACTGTACCTCGTCGAGAGTGGTTTTCATGAGCAGCGAGGAAAAGCCGATAAGCCCGTTGAGCGGGGTGCGGATTTCATGGCTCATGTTTGCCAGAAAATTACTTTTCGCCCTGTTGGCGGTTTCGGCTCTCTGTCGGGTTGCAATCAGATCCTCTTCGATCTGCTTGCGTCTGGTAATGTCATGCAGAACGATAATACGCCCCGCCGCTGCTCCCGATCTGTCAGGCAGTTCGAGAATGTCGATGTCGAACCATTCTTCCTTGCCGTGTCGCTGCTTTTTCAGGTCTGTCTGGGCGATTTCTCCTGTTTCGCCGATCAGCTGTTTCAGCTCCGGCCATGCGTCCAGCAGCTGATGGGCAG
This sequence comes from Chlorobium sp., assembly GCF_049593655.1. Lineage (NCBI taxonomy): Bacteria > Pseudomonadati > Chlorobiota > Chlorobiia > Chlorobiales > Chlorobiaceae > Chlorobium > Chlorobium sp. The sequence continues at coordinate 35,750 of NZ_JBAWHG010000011.1, read as the reverse complement.
GGCTTCCGATCTCGTTTCTGGAGATTTCCAGAATGTTCAGGGCGGCAGTATTGCAATCGGCGATCCTGTTTTTTTTGTCGATAACCAGGACTGCGTCGGGTATTTTTTCGTAGACAATCTCCCTGACGGCCGGCGCAAGATCAAAAAATTTATAATAGAAGAGCCCGATATAGATCATGACGGCGCTGAACGAGAGGGCAAACGGCGCCGGATCGATTCCCCATGGAACAAAACCTGCGTTATAGATGATGTCGCTTATCCACGGCACCATGACTCCTGTGACAAGAATGACCAGCTGTTTGCGATAGATCGATTCGCTCCGCTTCCAGTGCCTGTAGAACAGGAGATTGCTGAAAAAGATGCAGAAGTTGTTGTATGCCAGACTGACCCAGTACCAGATTCCGGGTTTTATGGCAACCACGGGAAACAGTTCGCCATCGACCAGCCGGATCTCTTCGTGTATGAAGGTGTGCCGGTCGATGGTCATGCCAAGAGCCACGGTGATAAACGGGATCAGGAAAATTGCGGTCAGCAGGGGAGCTGAAAACTTTTTCAGGCTTGTCGTATAGGAGAGTGCAAAGAGGAGGAAAACCGGGGGTATGAATGCGATGCCGAGGTATTCGATGCGGATGAAGAAAAGGGCTGTCGTGAGGTTCAGTGAAGATATTTCAAGCCCGTAAAACAACGAATAAACGAGACTGCAGACAAGCAGCAGCGAGAAATAGTCCGCACCCGAGTGTTTTCTTCTGCTCCAGGCATGATAGGCCAGGAGGCCCAGAAACAGTGAATTGGCAAAAAGAGGCAGGGCAAAGCTATTGAAAAACAGGTTGCCGTTTTGCATCACGTCATGTGACATTGTCCGAAATTGTACGTATGGGGGCGGAAGTATTTAAAGTTGTTTAATATTTAATTTATGACAATCCGATGATTAAATTATGTCTTTCCTGTTAAATAACTATTCTGCAAAAGTTTATTTGTTTTTCTGAAGTGCTTTTTCAGAAATTATCTGCTCGACATTCGACGATATGGAGAGACTTCGCATGAGATCGAGCAGGTTCTGTTCGACATTGAGGTTGAGTTCTACCGGGCGACCACCCTGAAAGTCGGGATTGTTGCCTTTAAGCCGTATGGCAAGGACCGATTTTCCATCGGGGGCCATGGAAATGGATGATCCCAGCTGTATGTAGAGAAAGTTCGACAGTGCCTCATAGGTGGTCCGAAGTCCCTGGTTCGCCAGAGCCCTCTCTTCCGGTGTTGTGGCGTAGATGATCTGTCCGTCCGATTCGGCGCTCATTGCTCCGTCCATGATTTCAATCGCCTGGCCCGACATTTTCACGGGGATGGAGCCTTTTATCGTGCCCGTTGCATAGACTTTTTTCGTGCCCTGCAGGTCAAGCAGTTTCTGAAGGGGAATGTTGTTCAGCTGCAGAACCGTTTCGGTTTCATTTTTTGCCATATCGAAATCGGTTCGGCCGATGGCGATGGTGCCGTCAAAAAAGCCGGCACGGAAATTGGAAAGGGTTGCCATGTCGGGATTTTTTCTGTTCTGCCACAGTGCAAGCGTTCCTTTCGGCGACGTAAGCAGGATTTCTCCTCCCCGTGTTTTTCTTTTCAGCTCCCCAAGGCTGAAATCTATCACGGTTTTTCCGTCGAAGTGGCGGGTGAAGAGAATATCGGGACTCCTGAAGCTGTAATCCGCATCCTGATCCGGGGCGCCGAAAATACGCTCCGTCACGCTTCTTTTCGGCATCGGAGGTGCAACGGTAACGGTTCCCCCTCCGCCCGAGCGCAGCCTGGCCCTGTTGATCATCAATCCTCTCTTCCCCATGACGAGCGGGAGTGTGCCGCTTAGGGCGCCGTTCAGCGATCCCCTGAAGTCGCCATGCAGTCTGACTCGGTCGAGCGCATTGATGTTCTTGAGTGTGATGGTCAGCGGGATATCCTTGTTGCTGCTGATAACGGCCGGGTTTATCAGCAGTGTTCCTCCAAGCGTTTCGGCGGAAAATTTCCCGAGGGCGTACTGCTGAACCGGACCGCGGGCGCTGTCGATTTTCAGGGACGCATTGATCTTTCGGAGCAGCGGGCGGCTTCCGGCGTTCGATGCGAGATCGAAAGAGAGCCTCTGCCGGTTCTCTTTATCGTAAAGGATTATTTTAGCGCCTTTTGATCCGGAAATCATGCCGTCGCGGACCGTCAGGGCGCTGTTGCGGTATTCGAGAGGAAGCGTGCCGCTGCAGGTCCCTGCGGCAAGCGGCGTATTGCGGTTGCTGCCGCCCGCCAGTCCCGGAATGTCCCGGAGCGGAATGTCGCTGAACGATACGCCGGAGGCCAGATCGATCTGTCCGAACGTGAGCCCTTTTTTTCCGAATGCAAGCGGAACAGCCCCCGAAAAACCTCCCTTGAAGGAGCCTCTCGTTTCGCTGTGATAGTTCAGCCGGTCCAGAGCGCGGACATCCTTCAGGACAAGGGTCAGCATGACCTCGTTTTTTGCGGGATCGAACATGAATGGCGATGCCTGCAGTTTTCCGTCAAAAAGTTCGGCGGAAAAATCACTGACGGCAAGGCCCGAAAGATTTTTATTCCGGCTGTTGAGCGTGATGGTTGCATTGAGGTTCTTCAGGAGTTCGCCGGAACCCTTTCTCGGACCGATATCGAGAGAAAACCAGCGGGTGTTTTCTTTAATCGGATAGAGGATGCTGGCGCCGGCGTCTCCAGCGATCACGGCGTTACGGACCAGAACGGTAGAATCCCGGAACTCGATGGGGATGGAACCCCGTACCCTGCCTGCGCCCCTGAGCGGGCCCTTTCCGGCGGGTTTGAACCAGGGGAGTTCATTCAGGGGAATTTCGGCAAGTCTGAGCGTAAAACTGGTTTGCTGCTCCCTGAGATCGTACTCGATCCGCTCTGCAGCGCCGTTCCATTCAAAAAGATTGATGGAGCAGTTGCTGAGGATAAGGGTGCAGGGTCTCGCGGGATCCCGCTTCGAACCGAACAGCGCCCTGAAATTACCCAATGGGGAAGGGTTTCCGTCACTGTAGAGTTTTGAGACACGCAGGGTATCGGGCTGCTGCAGCCATTTTCCGGCTTGCGACAGCGATACCCGGTAATTGATGCCTGCCAGACGGAGTTTTTCCCTGATGACCGAAGCGTTCCTGATCGCATAGGAGACGCGCTCGGGCTGAAATTCCATCGGGGCTCCCCGGCGGCGGGCGATGGTGAGTTGCATGGCTATGCGGGGATGCGCGTCCTCGAACAGGAAGTTTTCTGGATCAGGCAGAATGCGGAGCGAGTCGGCATCCAGAGCGAAGGCGGTCTGCAGGCGATCGGAGAAGAGAAGGGCCCCGAGAGCGCCGATATTCCAGGAGATTCGTCCGTTGACAAGAGACAGCTTCCAGGTCGCAGGCTTGCTGCTGCACCGGTCGGGCGGGGCGGTGAACGACGCCGTCAGCTTCCGGAAGGCGACACCGCCGGGCCCCGGTATGCCGGGGCCCGAAATCTGAACGTGAAACGGTTTTCCTGCGAGTGTACGGTCAACAAGCAGCTGGGCATACCAGGGAAACGCCAGCCAAGCCGCCAGCGGCAGAAAGATAGCTGCAAGCAGCAGCGCAACGACGATTCGGCGTGTCCATTTCACGTTCAGGCCCGGTTTTGAGGCTTATCCTGCTTTTTTCTTCCATTGACCCTTTACCTGTACCCAGGTTCCAGCCGGGAGTCGGGTATAGATTTTTTCGAACATCATGCTGCCGACAACGTCGAGTGCCAGCTTGTTCTGGGCGGCTATTTTTGCATACTCCGCCCGTCGCTGGTTGTTGATGGTCGCTATGATTGCCTGGGCCTCGCCACCCGCTCCGGGAGGTACGGCCAGGAGGCCGTTATCAACTTCACCGGCAAGACCCTGGGCCCGGGCGGTTTCAAGATCGAGTGCAAAAGCCGGCGCAGAGAAACCGGCAAACAGCACCAGTGCAAGCAGGGCTTTCAGTGCCGCTGATTTTATCATGGTTCCTTTCATGTTTTTTCCCTCCTGTTTAGAATAACCCTTTTTTCGTATCGAGCAGCGAGTCGAGTTCACGATCGACCTTCACCCTGATTTCGTGATCGATCTTGATATTCATGTTGATGACGATAGGCTTGTCCGGCGCTTCCACCTTCACCGTAGGGCTGCAGCCTGCTGCGGCAAATGCGGTGGCAATGTAAACCGGGAGCAGCGTGGCTCTTCGTGCGGTTCGTTTGTTCATGGGTAATGGTTATGGTTTATGGATGAGCCCGGCTCAGAAATATTTCATGGTCACATTCACCTCCGCCTGTTTACGGTCCAGCGTAAACAGGGCTTCGCTGAAGCTCGGCGGTCCGGTTTTGATTTTCGGGTTGTTGGATACCCCGAACCCCTCTTTGGGGATGCCGATAAAGGTTTTATCCATTTTGCCGTTGCCGTTTTCATCGTGCAGGACGCTTACGGCGTAGGTGCCGTACGGGACGTTTTCGAAGGTCACTTCATGTGCCGTGCTGCTTATTGTCTTGATCCGTTTTGCAACGGCAAGGTCTGGTTTGTCGGGAAAACCCTTTTTCGAGGAGTAGAGCAGAACGCCGAGCATCCCTTCGGGTTTTTTCAGCTCCCGGATGTATACCGTGATGCATCCGGACTGGCCTGGCCGGCACTGGGAGGCCGCCGGGGTTTCTGCCTCTGACTGCTGTATGGGCGTTACAAGAAGGAGCGGCAGGATTATGCCTGCAATGATGTTTTTCATGATGGGGAAGATACTTTTCGCGTTTCTGTCATGGTGTCGTTAACTTCGGCTTTCCGTTCAACGGGGAACTTCGTAATATCGGTATTGAAACATCCTCTTACAAGTGCCGATCAGCGCCCTTTTTGTTTCGGGTTCCGCATTAACCGGTATTGCGGGTCTCTGCCGGAGATGGATGTCGTGATGCCGAACAGTCCGGCACGGTTGCGCAACATTTTTTCCGCTCGTTTTATGCATTGGGTATATCTTATCGTTGCCATCATATCCGAAGTCACCGCCACCTCGGCATTGAAGGCGGCGGACGGATTTACGAGACTCTGGCCTTCGCTGCTTGTTGTTGCGGGCTACAGTTCATCCTTTTATTTCCTCTCGCTGACGCTTCGTTCCTTTCCCCTGGGTGTGGTTTATGCCATCTGGTCGGGGGTCGGGGTTGCGCTGATTACGCTTGCGGGATGGGCGCTTTACCAGCAGCGGCTCGATGCCGGGGCGCTGGTCGGGATTGCCCTTATCGTTGCCGGCGTGATCGTGCTGAATCTTTTCTCGAAATCGGTGATGCTCTGAGGGGCTGACCGGTTTTTTTCGGGTTTTCGCTTGCCTGCCCGTCGGCAAACCGGTGTTCAGCGGAGTTCTGTTTTTTTTGCGTTCCATAAGAAACAGACCCTTCCAGGGCCGTGAGCCGGGAATTCGCCGGCTTCTGCTCCGGAAGGGTGCGAAAATACCGCACACAGCCTGTAGGCGGTCCGGGAGAGTTTCTCATAAACATAAACCCTTCCTGTTTCCGGGTCGGTGATATCGATGGTGCTGTTTCCCTTTTTTTCAAGCTGGTCGAGTGTTTCGGGGATCGAACCGTACCGGGAGTAGAAGTAGTCGATCGAGAGTGCAATTTCCCGGAGATTTTCAACCCGTCGTTCATCGAACCGTTTCTCTCTCTGCTGAAAAGGAGAGCCGGCCAGGAACAGACCGTAGATGACCGAGACGGTTACAAGCGCCGAGATGGTCAGGGCAAGTTTTTTTTCGCTCGGGAGTGCGTTCATGACTCCTGTTCCTCCCTTCGCAACCCGTTGATGTAGTGAAAAAACAGCGTTCCTGCAAGAATCCCGACCGTGAGTGATTTCAGGATGAACCTGGTTGTGAGCTCTCCTCCGAGAAAGTTGTAGAGGATGGCAATCAGATCGCCGATGATAACCCCTGCAGCAATAAAGAGGGTGATGTAGGTAAGCCATCGACGTATCGCGGAGGCTCTTCCTGCCGGGGAGCTCAGCAATTCCCGGTTTATCTTTCCCGAAAGATAGAGAAATACCGGGAAGGCGACGATCAGTGAGGAAATCGCGCTGCGGATTCTGTAGCTGTTCCAGTTTACTGCTGCATCCTCGATTGCGGGATCCGGAAAGGCATGTTCGATAAACGTAAAAACAAGGTTGCCGAAATTGAAGGCGCTGATGTAGAGTGTGGCAAAAAGCAGGAGATAAAAAAAAGCTTCACGGGCAGAAAGACTGGGTTTTGGTCTGGGAACCGGAAGAGGGAAATCCAGTTCGGCATAGTCTTCCAGAGCCCGTTCAATCCGGTCATTCTGCCAGCCGGCCTGCAGGAGGGCGTTCCTTATCGCTGTACGGGAAATCCCTGCGCCAAGCGCCTTGCCCACGAAAGCGGAAAGATCACTGTTCGCTCTGTCCATATCCTGATGCTGATTGGGTGACTGACAATCTTCTGTATGCCTTGATAAGGGCCTGGCCGGATAATTTGTTCCTCGGGAATTTTTCCGCCCCGGGGGAACTCTGATATCCTGAACTCATTATCCGGCTTCCGGATGCCGCGTTTCAGGGCCGTAAACGGCAACCCGGCCGTTTCGGCGCTTATTGCTTTTGGTCAAAAGGAATTAATCCTTTACAATAAGTGAAGCCAGCAGTGACCTCCTGTTCACTGTTTTTTCAGAAACGCTTGCAACAGGGACCGTAAACGTTTCTGTCCAACTATAATATCCATTCCGGCGGTTATGACAACAGAGCATTTCGATTTTCAGGGTGATGTGCTGGACCAGAGCCATGATATTCCCGTACTTGTTGATTTCTGGGCAGCGTGGTGCGCTCCCTGCCGCATGCTCGGTCCGGTGCTCGAGCGCCTGGCGGAAAAATATTCCGGTTCCTGGCGGCTTGTGAAAATCGACACCGAACAGTTTCCGGAACTTGCCGAACGTTTCGGAGTGAAAGGCATTCCCGATGTCAGGCTTTTCGTCAACGGCGAGATTGTCGATTCCTTTTCGGGGGCGCTGCCGGAACATCAGATCGAGCAGTGGCTTAAAAAGGTCATTCCCGGTCCATACGCCAGGGAGGTTGAACTTGCGGAGAAATTCTTCTTTCAGGGAAAATGCGGCATGGCGGCATCTCTGGCTGAGGGTGTGCTGCAGAAAGAGCCCCTGAACAGCAAAGCCCTCGCCCTGCTTCTCCGCCTGAGGCTTTTTTCCCATCCGGCTGAAGCCGTGAACCTCTGCCGGAGGCTTGAAGGCGAGGCGGAATATGTATCGCTCTGCGACGCGGCTCAGGTGATTGCGCGTCTGCTCATGCTGCAGAGAGATGCGCTTCCGGACGACCCTGTACGCGACCGGTATGCCGACGCGATCCTGAAACTTGCCGGGGAGGATTTTGACGCGGCTCTTGAGGGATTCATCGGCGTTATCAGGGAAAACCGTTATTATGATGACGACAGCTCGCGCAAGGCATGTATCGCCATTTTCAGATATCTCGGCGAAGAGCACGAGATAACCCGGAAGCACCGGAAGTCGTTTGACCGGGCGCTCTATTGAATTCGCACTGAAATTATGCCGGAAAAACCGAAAATAGTCATTGGCGTCGATCTTGACGGCGTGTGTGCCGATTTTTACAGGCGCATGCGCGAGATTGCGGCCGAGTGGTTCGAAAAATCGATCGATGAACTGCCGGTCGATGTTTCCTACGGTCTGGGCGAATGGGGCGTGCTCGACAGGAACCAGTATGAAAGTCTCCACCGTTTTGCCGTCACCCAGAGGGAGCTTTTCAGCAGCATGGAGATGGTTCCCGGAGCAAGGAAGTACCTCCGCAGGCTCTCCGACGACGGATACCGGATCCGCATCATCACCCACAGGCTGTTCATCCATTATTTTCATGCCTCCGCAGTACAGCAGACCGTCGAATGGCTCGACAGCCGCGGCATTCCCTACTGGGATCTCTGCTTCATGAAAGAGAAGGAGCAGGTAGGCGCCGATATCTATATCGAGGATACCCCGGCCAACGTCCTGCAGCTGCGGGAGAAAGGGCTGTGCACCATCTGTTTCGCCAACAGCACCAACCCCCACATCGAAGCCCCGAGAGCATCGTCGTGGGAGGAGGTTTATGCAATGGTCCGTGCTTATGCGCCGTTGAAGTGAGCGGGGCGGGTTGCCGTCAGCCGGTTACGTAAAAACAGGCGAATTTGAGATAGCCGGTTTCAGGCATCGAGAGCAGAACCGGATGATCGGGCGGCTGCGCGTTTTTATAGATCATTCTCAGCTGCTTTCCTGCCGAGAGCGCGGCCTGATGGACGGCCGCCAGAAAATCCTCTTCCGAGACATGGTGCGAACATGATGCGGTTGCAAGAAATCCCCCCGGCCTGACCAGCTGCAGTCCGAGTTTGTTGAGCCTCTTGTAGGCTTTCAGGGCCGTCGGGAGATTTTTCCGGCTTTTGGTGAAGCTTGGCGGGTCGAGCACAACAAGGTCGAAGCGCTCTTTCTCCTCCACCATTTTGCCCATCATGGAAAACGCGTCCGCGGCGACCAGACTGAAATTTTCGAACCCGTTGAGCAGCGCATTTCTTTCGGCGCGCTTCAGGGTCTCTTCCGACACATCGACCATAACGGCTGAACTCGCGCCGCCATAAAGGGCATTGAGGGCAAACCCTCCGTCATTGGTAAAGACGTCCAGCACCTCGGCTCCGGCGGAAAAGGATCTGATGATTCTGCGGTTTTCGCGCTGGTCGAGGAAAAATCCGGTTTTCTGCCCTTCCAGCAGATCGACTTCGTAGCTGATTCCTGCGTCATGAATGGTCTGCAGGGTCGCGGAACGTTCGCCCTTGACGATATCCTTGTAGAGCGGCAGTCCTTCGAGTTCCCGAAGTACCGACTCGTTGCGCAGCACGATCGCTTTCGGCTGAAGCAGTTCGTCGATGACCTCACAGATGAGGGGCAGGTGACGGTCCATTCCTGCAGAGAACGCCTGCAGGACGACAACCTGGTTGAAGCGGTCGACGACAAGCCCCGGAAGGCCGTCCGATTCGCCATGCACAAGACGCCATGCATTGGTGTCGTCCAATCTGTAGATCTTCTCGCGAAGCCTGAGCGCCTCGGTGAGTTTTCTTTTGAAGAAAGTCCTGTCCGGCAGTTCTCCGCTGCGGGAGAGCAGGCGGAACGAGATGAGGGAGTGCGGATTGTAGAACCCGGTTCCGACAAGCTGTTTGTCGTGGGTGAGAAGCTGGACGGTTTCGCCAGCGGCAATATCGCCGGGAACGTTCTGCAGTTCATTGCTGAACACCCAGAGGTGCCCTTTGAGCAATCGCCGTTGTTCTTTGGGTTTGAGATGGATGACTTGCATGGGTGAAAAACGGCTTATGGTTTTGAAGGCGTTCGGTGTTACATTTAAGTCAAAAATTTACGGTATTGCAACCTTTCGGCATGCAGTTTCTGCCATGCTTTTGCGGGAACCGGCCAAAACGGGAACAATGTGGGATAAAAGAGCTGATTCTCAAAACGGGAAATCACGATCCCGGGGCAGGTGTCACTTCTGCTGCGGGAACTGAAACATTGAACATTTAAAGATAGGTATTGCATCATGATGAAGCGAGTTGTTGCGGTTCTGCTTGCCCTGTGCGTCGTTTCGCTCCAGTACGGCTGCGCCGATCTGGATACCGTCACCAGGGACGAGCGCCCCGGCACCCCCTCGGAACTTACCCGTGAACTTGCCGATCTCTACCGGGAGGTGGCAGAGGCCTCTCCGGTCGTGCGTTCGCTTGACGGTTATGCCGACGTCACCATCAGAACACCGAAGAAAAAAGAGCGGGTCTACTGCAACATCCAGCTGATGCGGCATCGGGAATCGAGAATGATCGTCTCCGCCGGTCTGCTCGGATGGCCGGTCGCCGACCTGTACTTCGGTAAGGACTCGCTCTACGTGCACGATATGATGGGCAACAGGCTTCTTGCCGGGCGCAACAGCGAGGAAAACCTCGAGAAGATTCTCGGTGTGCCTTCAGGCTACCGTCTTCTCTCGGAATCGCTGCTTGGCCTGGTAAACCTCGAAGAGCGGGTTGAAAGCGTCAGCAGCGTGAAAAAAGGTCCGGGCAGGGTGATGTACGTTTTCGACAATCCCAGGGTACGCAAGGAAGTTGTCATCGATCCTGAAAACCGGACACTGACGGCCCTCTTCGTAAGGAACACACCAGGTGAGCTTACCACGGCGATCTATTTCAGGGATTTTCAGCCGTACCTGCTCGACAACCGCACGACGCTCATTCCACGGCAGATCGAGATGGTGCTTTCCGCCGGCAACGGGGCGGGGGATGCCTACCGGCTGCTTATCGATTACGACAAGCGGACATTCAATCCCGAGAAGCTGTCGATACGGTTTGTCCGGCCTAAAAAAGCCAGGGTGATCAGTCTCGACGAAATGGGCTCTCTCCCCTGGATGTAAGCCGGTATTCAGTAGGCAGTATTCAGTAGGCGGTGTGTGTATGTTGTCCGGTTGCCGGAACAGGGAAACAATCTGAAGCCGTCCCGGGAAGCGTAACGGAGCATAACGGTAAAAGGCCCGCGGTTCCGGGCCTTTTGCCATTACGGGTTGGTCGTTGCGGGTTATTTGGCGGCCTGATAGTTGGCTTCCGCAAAATCCCAGTTCAGCAGGTGCTGGATGGTCGCCGCCACATAATCGGGCCGACGGTTCTGATAATCGAGGTAGTAGGCGTGTTCCCATACATCCACGCAGAGGAGCGGTGTCTGTCCGGAGGCAAGGGGAGTCTGTGCATTGGCGGTTTTTACGACCTTGAGGGTTCCGCCGTCAAGTACCAGCCAGGCCCAGCCGCTGCCGAACTGCGTCGCCGCGGCGGCTTTCAGCTCCTCGACAAACTTTTCGAAACTGCCGAAATCACCGTCGATCCTTGCGGCAAGATCCCCGGACGGCTTCCCGCCGCCGTTCGCACAGAGGCAGTTCCAGTAGAAGGAGTGGTTCCATGCCTGGGCGCCGTTATTGAAGACGCCGATCTTCGCGGCATCGCCGGCCGTTGCCAGAATAACTTCCTCGATGCTCATGGCGTCGAACGGAGTGCCGGCTACAAGGTTGTTGTAGTTGGTGACGTAGGCCGCATGATGCTTGCCGTAATGGAATCCGATGGTGTTGGCTGAAATATGCGGTTCGAGGGCGTTATCCGCGTAAGGAAGGGGTGGTTGCTGGTAAGCCATGGGTAGATGTTGTTTTTAAGGTTTCGGGCGAGCCGGAGCATCTCTTGCAGAATTATTGCGCAAACGAACTGCAGCGCTGTCCCGACTTGCACGTTGATCGGGCATCACACTGTTCAGAGACGCCCTAAAGTAGATAAAGGAATCGATAAAAATGCTTAAACTGCATATCGACTGTTATAGTTTCTTCCGGGCCGGAAAAAGTCCGAAAAGCCATATTCCGCGACTGCCGATGGATATTCAACGAAGGAACCGGGGCATCAGGTTCCGCCTGCTTCATGCTTTTATGCCGCTGCTGCTGTCGCTGGCCACGCTTGCCGGCTGCAGTTCCGCTCGTGACGTCAGGCTCGATGGCGTCGATCGCCGGTTCGCGGCGTTTTACAGCGACTATCTCATCGCTTCCGGCGTTATCTCCCGGAGTGAGGATGTGGCGCTCGTTCCGCCCTCCGCGCCCGATCTCGATCTGATGCTCAGCCGCCACTCCCTCACCGAGCGCGAATTTCAGCGTCGCATGAAACTCTACCGTGAGCAGCCGGAGCGCTGGAAAAAGGTGGTGGCGCTCGTCAGGACGGATATACGGAAGAAATAGTCATGAAAAGAGAGTTGAAAAGGCCTTTTCTGGTTGGCGTGACCGGTGGAATCGGAAGCGGCAAGTCAACGGTCTGCCATTTTCTTGCGGAAATGGGATGCGCCCTGTTCGAGGCCGACAGGGTGGCCAAAGAGCTGCAGTGCTCCGATCCCCAAATTATTGCCGGCATCCGGAAGCTCTTCGGCAATGATGTGTATTCTTCCGCTTCCGGCGCTTCGCTGCAGCTCGACCGCCGCCGTGTTGCCTCCGAAGTGTTTTCGAATCCCGAAAAACTCCAGGCGCTCAATCACCTCGTTCACCCTGCAGTCCATGAAGCCTTTCGTGCCGCCGTCGAGGCTGCCCGGCAGCAGGGCCGGGAGGTTCTGGTAAAGGAGGCGGCAATTCTTTTCGAGACGGGCAGAACCGCCGATCTCGACCTGATAGTGGTTGTGGTTGCCGACACGCAGCTCAGGCTGCGCAGGGCTGTGGAGAAGGGCCTCGGAAGCCGTGAAGAGGTGCTCGGCCGGATGGCATCCCAGTGGCCACAGGAAAAGCTTCTGGAAAAAGCCGGATATGTCATCCATAACGAAAGCTCGGAAGATGATCTGCGGCGCCAGACCGAAATCCTCTACGAATTCATTCTCCAGGAGGCCGCTTCAGGCCGAGATTGCTCCGGAAAGTCTGGGCAGTGAAACCTCGTAACGGTATGACGTATCGCCGTGCGAATCAGGGAACTCCTCATAGCTGTGGGCAATGCCGCATCGTTTCGCTTTTGCCGAAAATATCCGGTGGCCGAACTGCAGGTTGTACTCGTCGTAACTTCCGCAGTCGAGGTGGAGCAGGCTGAGTTCCTGCAGGCTCCTGCGGCAGTCGTCGCATTCGAGCATCCGGATCGGGTCGAACGCCAGCCACTCCTGCCAGACATCCTCGATGATTTCGCAGGTATGGGGGTCGAACGGCAGACGCATGTTTTCCGGAGCGGGTTTGTCTCCTCCCGGCGAATAGGCGGCGGCCATGGCGATGATGTCGAGCAGTGCAAATTCGTTTCCCGGTTTTTTCAGCGCCGATTCGTAGGCTTCGAGGAAGGCCGATATGCTTCCTCCATGTCGTTCCAGAATACGGGCGGCGAGAGGGAAGTTGGGTCTGTAGCAGAGCTCGAAGTGCATGTCGCCGCTGTGGCAGGCCACGGCGGAAAAACAGCGGGGATGCTTCATGGCAAGGCGGAGCGCCCCGAACCCCCCGGATGATTTGCCTGCTATGGCGCGGTGTTCCCTCCGGGGCAGCGTTGCGAAGGTACTGTCGATAAACGGGACAAGCTCCCCGACGAGATAGCTCTCATAGCGGCCGGTAGCCGCTGAATCCACATACTGGGAACCGCCGAACCGGGTCATGCAGTCGGGCATGACGATCATGCACTCCGGCATTCGGCCTTCGGCGATGAGCCTTTCGGCCATTTCCGGAACGGTGGGCGTTCCGAAACGGTAGTTCATGAAACTTGCGCCCGTCGAAGCGAACCCCGAGAGCAGATAGATGACCGGAAATCGCCGGGAGCCGTCGTAGGAGGGGGGGAGATAGACCGGAACGGACCTTTCCTCCGGGTCGCCGAGCGGGTTTCCGGCAAGCGTCCTGCCGGGCACCACTGCCGTCGTGATCCTCGGCCGTCTGGCTGATCCCGCGCTCATGCGTACTTCTTTTCGTTGTTTTTGCGGTTCACGTAGCTCGATATCCAGATGCTGATCTCATAGAGCAGAATCATGGGAAGGCCGATGACGAGCTGGGTCACCAGATCGGTCGATGGGGTTACGACAGCCGCCACGATCATGAGCGTAACGATGGCGTGTTTGCGATAGAACCGCATGAACGCCGGAGTCAGCAGACCGATTTTCGAGAGGATGTAGGAGATGAAGGGAAGCTCGAATACGAGGCCGGTGGTCAGAAGGGTTCCCATCACAAAGCTGATGTAGTCCTGGACGGCGATATTGTTCTTGATCAGCGAGCTTCCGAAGCCGGCAAAAAACGTCAGGGAGATCGGCAGAAAGACAAAATACCCGAATGCGATCCCGGCAAAAAAACAGATCGAGATGAAGAGGATGATGAAGCGCGATGCGCTCCTCTCCTTTTCGTGCAGGCCGGGTTCGACGAATTTCCATATCTGGTAGGCTATAATGGGAAACGAGAGTACGAATCCGGAGAAAAACACCACCTGCAGATAGAGGGAAACCTGTCCGTAGGGGACAAGGTTCTGCAGGGTAATCGACTCGCTGCTGCGCTTGAGCGGGCCGATAAGCACCTCATTGACCAGCGTGTCGGCGAAGATGCCGGCAAGCGAGGTGATCACCAGAAACGCGATGCCCGCCTTGATGAGGCGTGAGCGGATCTCCTCCAGATGGTCGATGAAATTCATCCCGGCCTCGGCTTCCGGAGGTTCGCCCTGTTCCGCGGACTCGTCAGGCATGTTTTCCTCCTCCGCGGGGAATCCGGCATCCGTATCGCTATAGGGGTCCTGATCCGTTTCCGGCTCCGGCTCGTCGCTTTCGGACCGGGTTGCCGCCTCAGGAACTTCCATGGATTCGTTTCCTTGGGGCAGCGGGTCCTGTTCCGGAGATTTTGTCGATTCGATTTCCTGGTTCATGATTCCCTGCGCATGACGATAAGGGTTGAGGCCCCTCTGTCCGCCCGGGGCTCGATATAACCACAAAACATAGCAACAAAGGAGCACGTAGCCAAGAGAAAGTTCTTTTTTCCGTTTCAGCCCGAAGAGAGGCCGCCAAAGGGTTTCCACCCTCCTTTCCGGCGAGCCGGAGGGCGGCCTGAAGGGAAGTTTTTCACGGCCGCAAGATTGGTTATTTCAAATGGTACGGTTATACTGCTCTTGAACGGAAGGTATTGTTTCCGGAACAACGGAATAATCCATACCTTTGCCGTCGCGGCAGAGTATCTGGTCCCATCAAGCATTTATTATTTGTGTACTGAGTGAATATCCAGAATGTAACAGCATCGGTTGCCGGTGAAATCGATATTTTCAAGCAGAAATACAGAACCGTTCTGCATTCGAGCAACACGCTTGTCGACAAGGTAACCCGTTACGTCCTGCGGCAGCAGGGCAAGCAGATCCGTCCTGCGCTTGTGCTGCTTTCGGCAAAAATGTGCGGAGGAATCACCGAAGCCACCTACCGGGCGGCCATCATGGTGGAGTTGCTCCATTCGGCAACCCTCATTCACGATGACGTTGTCGACGGCGCCGAGATGCGGCGGGGTCTTGCCTCGATCAACGCGATCTGGAAAAACAAGATTTCCGTGCTGATCGGCGATTATCTGCTCTCCAAAGGGCTCCTCTATTCCCTCGAACACAAGGACTACAGCTCGCTGCATACGGTTTCGGACGCCGTACGCAGGATGAGCGAAGGCGAGATTCTGCAGATCCAGAAAACCCGCAGTCTCGACATTTCCGAAGAGGACTATCTCAGCGTCATTTCCGACAAGACGGCATCGCTTATAGCCTCGTCCTGCGCCATGGGGGCGACGAGTGCGACTGAAGACGAATCCGCGATAGCCGCCATGAAGCATTATGGCGAATATCTCGGTCTTGCCTTTCAGATACGCGACGATCTCCTGGACTATACCGGCGACTCGAAAAAAACCGGCAAGCAGATGGGCATCGATATCAAGGACAAGAAAATAACGCTTCCGCTCATCTACGCCCTTCGCCACTCGCCGCCGGGTGAACAGAAAATGATCCGTTCGATTCTGAAAAGCTCCAGAAAAAGGGCGGTCAAAAGCGATGAGGTGATTGCTTTTGTCACCAGGAAAGGCGGTCTGGAATATGCGGCCGAGGTTGCCGAGGGATTTGCCGCGAAAGCCGTCGAGTCGATCGCGCCCTTTCCGGAGAGCGATGCCAGGCGGTCGCTGCTCAATCTTGTCGATTTTGTCATGAAGCGGCAGCATTAAGGAGCCGTTTTTTTCCGTATAATCAGTCAGGACACGAAACCAACCCTATACCATTCTACTGTGCGATGAAGAAAGCCGGATTGATTGTTCTTGCAGTGCTCGCTTTTCTTGTTGTTTTTGACAGGATCCTCATGCCGCTCTACATTGGGCAGGGACAGCACAGAACCGTTCCCGACGTGACCCGGATGGATTACGAAGATGCCGAGAGCGCGCTCAGGAGAGCAGGCCTCGATGCCAGGAAAAGTTATCACGTGAAATATCTCAGCAGGATAGATTCCAACGTCGTTCTCTCGCAGACCCCCGCGGCGGGCTCCCAGGTAAAACCTGGCAGAACGGTTTATCTGGTGGTGAACCGGAAGGAGAAGCCCAGCTTCCAGATGCCCGATCTTTACGGCCGTCCGGAGTTCGATGTCCGTCAGACTCTCGCCCGTCTCGATCTCCTGCTCGACGGTGTCCAGCTCAGTACCGTCGCAAGTCCTGAGGAGGACGGACGGGTCATCAGCCAGTCCATTCCCGCCCGGACCGTGGTGAAGGCCGGAACTTCGGTATCGGTCATCGTAGGCAAGCTCGAGGTTGCGCCTGAAGGGCTGCGCAAGATTGCGGTCCCTGACGTTCTCGGCATGTCGCTCTCCGAAGCGCAGCAGATCATGCAGAGCAACGGCCTGATTGCCGGCAGGGTGAGTTACGAATATTCAGCGATTCTGGTCCCCAACACAGTCATCAGCCAGAAACCGGGGGCCAACGCATTCGTCTCTCCCGGCATGCCGGTTGACCTCACCGTCGTTACGGCAGCGGAGTGACGGACCGGTCTGCGTCCGCTACCGGTAGTTGGCTTTTTTGTACTCCTCCCGAAGATCCTTGATGCCGGTTGTCCTGTCGTTGCCGTCGCTGATGATGCCGAAATATTCGAGTATGATGCGGAAGACCAGCCACATGCCCGCTATGAAAATCCGGACCGAACCGGCCAGGTTGACGAAGAAGTCTTTCATGGTTTTTTCAGATACAGAAACAGGCCATTCCCCCGAATGGCCTGTATTGCGTTAAAGCGTATGGAGAGAGGTTTCAGTCGGTCAGCAGATCTTCCGCTTCAAGCCAGTCCTGAAGATCAGAGCCCTCCGGACATCCTTTCTGTTCCCATTTGAAGTAAGCCGCAAGACGAACCTCCTCTTCCCTTGATATGACGGCCACGACAGGGGATGAGCTGGCTGTTTCGGGCGCTTTTTTCTTTTTTGCCGGTGCTTTTTTTGCCGGAGTTTCCGTTTTTACCGTTTTAGCTGGTTTTGCTGCCTTTTCCTCGCTATTTTTTGCTGCTTTGGCGGTGCTTTTCCGAGCTGCAGGCTTGACCGGAGTTTCTTTTTCAACTGCTTTTTTTGCCATGATGGTATTGTCGTCTTATGACCAGTTGTTAGCGTAAAATAAAAGAAATGCGTAAAAGGTGTAACTTTTCCCCAAGATACGAAATAATTTTCTGTGAGGACGCCACGCGTCTGATCTTTTTCACCCCCATCATGATAACCTCTCCGGTATTGGAATGCCTTTTATGAAACCCTCGAAAGATAACGGCAGGAGCCGGCGCCTGAAACTTCTGCTCTATATGCTGCTGCGCAAAACCCGCTTTTTCAAGGGCAGCCCCCAGCAGTTTTTACGCATGACCCTCGACTCCTTTCAGGCCCAGCTCAACCTCAATCAGGATATTCCTTTTCTCTTTGTTGCGGTGTTCGTAGGGCTCGTTACCGGTTACGTCGCCGTCGTTTTTCACGAATCGATCCTGTTCATCAGCTCGTTCCTGTTTTCAGGCCGCGCCCTTACGAGTGCCCCGGATACCACCAGTCTGAACGATATGGTGCTTCTGCCGCTGCTTCCGGCCCTGGGCGGGCTTTTCGTGGGTCTTTACAATGCTTTTGTCGTCAGGGAAAGACCGCAGCACGGACTGGCATCGGTGATCAAGGCTGTTGCGCAGAAAAACGGCATAATCGGCCGCCATCACTGGATACACAAGACCGTCACATCGGTTATCAGCATCGGCACCGGCGGCGGCGGGGGAAGGGAGGCCCCGATCGCCCAGGTGGGAGCGGCCCTTGGCTCCTCGCTTGCCCAGAAGCTGAAGTTCACCGCCGGCAGGACCCGATCGCTGCTCGGCTGCGGCGCTGCCGCCGGAATCGCCTCGGTGTTCAACGCTCCTCTCGGAGGGGTGATGTTCGCTGTCGAGGTCATTCTCGGCGATTTCAGCGTCCATACCTTCAGCCCGATCGTCGTCGCCGCCGTGGTCGGCACCGTGCTTTCCAGAAGTTATCTCGGAGCTTCCCCCACCTTTCAGGTGAGCGAGTACAGCCTGATTTCGAACTCCGAGCTCGCGCTCTATTTCCTGCTCGGCGTGCTTGCCGGACTCTCCGCGGTGCTTTTCATCAGGATTTTCTATACGATTGAAGAGTGGTTCCACCGTATCGAAAAACAGTTCAGGATTCCGGTCTGGGCAATGCCAGCACTGGGCGGACTGCTTTGCGGCCTCGTCTGCATGTGGCTGCCCGCACTCTACGGCTTCAGTTACGAGGTTATCGAGAGGGCTCTCAATGGCTCCGTTTCCTGGCCTACCATGGCAGCCGTCTACTTTCTGAAGCCGGTCGTGGCCGCATTTACCGTCGGTTCCGGGGGTTCAGGGGGCATGTTCGCCCCGGCCATGAAAATGGGCGCCATGCTCGGCGGCATGTTCGGAGAGGTGGTCAACGCGCTCTTTCCCGGAATGACGGCTGCCTCGGGCGCTTACGCGCTTGTCGGCATGGGTGCGCTGACCGCCGGCATCATGCGTGCTCCGCTCACCGTCATTCTCATTCTGTTCGAAATTACCGGTCAATACGAAATTGTGCTGCCCATCATGTTTGCCGCGGTGACCTCGTCGATCGTGGCTCGTCTGACCTACCGGCACACCATGGAGACCTATGTGCTTGAAAAGGAGGGCGTCAAGGTCGGTTTCGGCATCGCGCTCTCGATCGCCGGAAGCATCGGCATCCGCGACGTGATGCGGAAAAACTTCATCCGTTTTACCGACGTCACCAGGGTCGAGAGGATTCTCGACGTTTTCCACAATACGCCGGAATCCAATTTTTTCGTCATCACCGAAGAGGGGCGTTTTGTCGGCATGATCCGGCTCGAGGAGATGAGCATCCTGCTCGGCGACGGTCAGTTTACCGGATTGATCGCCGATGATGTCGTCAAGAAGGATGTGCCGGTGCTCTACGATACCTCCCGGCTCGATGAGGCGCTCAAGCTTTTCGAACTCTCGGACTATACGGTTCTGGCCGTCGTCGAGCCCGAAAGCGGTCGGCTTGTGGGCATCGTCAAGCAGGATGAGGCGTTCTCCTATTACCGCAAGCAGATGAACATCTACGGAGCAGACCGTACGGAATCCTCTTCCGGCTAAGGTTCAGGGCTTCCGTGCGTTGAGCACGATAACGATCAGGATGGTCAGCGCCTGGATGATCATGAAAATATCCTTCGGCACATAGGCTCCGACGGCGAGGCCTCCATATTCGAGGAGGCCGAAAAACAGGGCCGCCGGCACGATCCAGAGCGGGTTTGCGCCCGCAAGAAGCGCTACGGCTATGCCGCTGAATCCGAATCCCCCTGTCAGTCCCGCTTCGTAGTAGTGCTTGTAGCCTGAAACGAGGTTGAGCGCTCCGAGTCCGGCAATGGCGCCTGCCAGACCCATGACGGCCGTCACATGCCGGCCGCTTTGGATTCCCGCATATTTCGCGGCCTCAGGCTGCAGCCCGACCGCCTGCAGCTCGTAGCCCGCCCTCGAACGGAAAAGGTAGAGTGCTGCACAGAGTGCGGTTCCGAGAGCGATGAGCAGGGAGATGTTTGCCGGTGAACCGGCAAACAGGCCGAACAGGTCGTCGATCTGCGGCAGCATGAATGCACCGCCTGTTTCGGCTGTGTGCCCGGTCGAAGGTTCGGCAAACCGCCAGCTCATCAGATAGCCGGTCGCTGCCTGGGCGATAAAGTTCAGCATGATGGTCGATATCACCTCGTTTACCCCGAAGCGTACTTTCAGGAGTCCGGCCGAAGCGCCCCACAACCCTCCGGCCGCCATGGCGGCAAAAGCCGAAAACAGCACGGCAACGACCGGAGGAAGCGATTCCGGCAGGAGTGCGCCGGTTATCGCTGCAGCCAGTGCGGCAAGCTGCAGCTGCCCTTCGCCGCCGACGTTGAACAGACGCGCCCTGAACGGCAGCGCCACGGCAAGCCCGGTGAAGATCAGCGTCGTTGTCTTGAAGAGCACCTGGCCGGCGCCATAACCCGAAGCGAAGGTCGCCCTGAAGAGCTTTTCGCAGATCATCAGCGGATCTCGTCCGCTCAGGGCGATAATGGCCATGCTGCACAGTGCGGCGGCTGCAACGGCAAGGAGCGGGATGAACAAACGGAAAATTCTTGCTGTCATTATCGGCTGCATGGTTTCAGGTGATGGAGAGCCCGAGCTCCTCTTCAAACGGGCGACCCCGTTTCCGGCCTTCCCGTACCTCCTCCGGGCTGAAGATGCGCCGGATGGATCCCTGGTAGAGAGCGCCTATACGGGTCGAGAGCGCGATGAGCTCATCGAGTTCCGAAGAGACCAGGAGAATGGCCGCCCCCTGATCCCTTGCGCCGATGATGCTCCGGTGAATCTGCTCGATTGCGCCGATATCGACCCCCCTCGTCGGCTGGGAGAGGATGAGGAGTTTCAGCCCCGGACGGTCGAGTTCCCGCGCCACGACGACCTTCTGCTGGTTGCCCCCCGAGAGCGCGCCGAGGGGAGTGTTTTCGTGATCGGTGCACCGGACATCGTAGGTTCCGCCAAGATTCCGGGAGTATTCGGCTACCTCCCGGCGGTCGAATCCGAACCCTTGGTGAAACCGCTTTTCCCGGTGCCTGCCGAATATCATGTTGCCGGCGACGCTGAATCCCGGAACGACGGCGTGTTTCAGGCGGTCTTCCGGAACGAGAGAGACGCCGAGCCGGGCTATCTCTCCCGGGCTTCTGCCGGTAATGTCGGCGCCCTCGAAGAGCATTTTTCCCGATAGCTGCCCGCTCCGATCGTGGATGCCCCACAGGAGCGAAAGCAGTTCGCTCTGGCCGTTGCCCTCCACGCCGGCGAGGCCGAAAATCTCTCCCGAACGGATGCAGAAGCTCACCTTCTCCAGTTTTACGAGGCCGGCGGCTGTCCGGAAACCGAGGTTTTCAACTGAAAGCACGGTCTCTCCCGGAGTTGAGGGAGGATTTTCAATCCTGAGCAGCACACTGCGCCCCACCATCATCCGGGCGAGTTCCTCCTTGGATGTCTCTTTGCAGGAGAGGGTTCCCGTAACCGAACCCCGGCTCATCACCGTGACCGTGTCGGCCAGGGCAAGCACCTCGTCGAGTTTGTGGGTGATGATCAGGATGGTTTTGCCTTCTCCGGCCAGCGAACGCAGCATCGCGAACAGCCGGGATGTTTCCTGCGGGGTAAGCACGGCTGTGGGCTCGTCGAGAATGAGGATCCGGGCGTTCCGGTAGAGCACCTTGAGAATTTCCACCCGCTGCTCCTCGCCTACCGAAAGGGTCGAGACCGGGGCCAGGGGATCAACGGCCAGCCCGTATTTCAGGGAGAGCTGCCGGATGCTTTCGGCACTCCCTTCCGGATCGAGGGGAAAGAAGAGCCTCTTTTTTTCAAGACCCAGCGTGACGTTTTCCGCAACGGTAAGCGTCGGCACGAGCATGAAGTGCTGATGCACCATACCGATTCCGGCCGCAATGGCTTCCGCCGGAGAGGCGAAGGAGACGGGAGTCCCGTTTATCTCCATTGTTCCGCCGTCAGGCCGGTGCATGCCGTAGATGAGTCTTGCAAGCGTACTCTTTCCGGCGCCGTTCTCGCCCACCACGGCATGAATGGAGCCGCTCCGGATCGAGAACGATACGCTGCGGCAGGCTTCGACGGTGCCGAATTTTTTGGAGAGAGCCGTCAGTCGGATTGCGTTTTCCATGTGGTCCGTCTATACCCAGCTGAGCACCGTCTTGATCGCCTCCTTGCTGTCGAGGGCTATACGGTAGGCGAGCTCGCACTGGCTGACCGGAAAGACGTTGGTGAAAAACTTCTCCGTATCGATCGCGTCGCTTTCGAGCAGCGCGGAGGCCGAGCGGATATGGCTGAAGTCCGTAATGCTTGATGAGACGATTGCGGGTTCCTTGTGCTGGATCAGCCGGTAGTCGTAGGCCATCACTTCGTAGTTGCCCATGAGCAGCACCCTTGCCTGCGGTTTCATGAGGCGTATCGCCTTCTCGATCATGAGAATGCGCCCCGTGGTTTCGATAACCAGATCGTACCGGTCGTTGAATTCGGAGGTGAAGTCGCCGATGTCCAGCGCAATATGCTCGGCGCGGGAGAGCTGTCCCCTGATGCCGAAGGTTTCGACGGCGTCCACATGGCGGTACCCTTCATGGTGGAGGTACTCGGAAATCATCAGTCCCACCGAACCGAGGCCGAGAACGAGCACCCGCATCGAGGGGTCACGGGGCAGTTTTCCGATCGCGCTGATCACATAGGCGAGCAGGCCGGTAAGGAGATCGCGGTGAATGGGGGGGCGTCCAAGCGGCAGAACGTTTTCCGAAGCGGTGGGGATAAGCTCGGCATGGCATCCGTAGTATGATTCCGCGCCGGTCCACCGGTCGCCCTTGAAAACGTAGACGAAATCGCCTGGCCGCACGCCCACGGCTTCCGGGCCGGCTTCGATGATCTGGCCTATCGATTCGCTTCCCGGAATGAGCGGATAACCGAGTACCCGGTGCGATACCGGCTTGTTGGTCAGGAGCAGCCGGTCGAGGCCGGGCGTGATGGTGCTGGCGATGGTTTTTACCAGCACGTCGCCCGGCTGACCGGCGTCGTAGGGTGCGTTCTGAAGTTTCAGTTTGCTGGCTTTCGGCAGCACGATGGCTTTTGCTTCGCCCTTCATGGATGTTTCCGGAGGTTACTTCAGGTAATATTGCCGTTCAGAGCGTCAACAGGGAGCTCAGCGTCCAGGAGATGATGCTGATAACCAGCGATCCGGCAACGGCCCACCAGAAACCGTCAACGGAAAACCCGTCGACAAGCACTGCGGAAAGCTGGAGCATAAGGGCATTGATGACCAGGAGAAAGAGGCCCAGCGTGACGATGATGAACGGAATGGAAAGAAAGATCATGACCGGTTTCAGCACGGCGTTGATGAAGCCGAGCACCAGGGCAACCACGACGGCGGCGCCGAAATTTCTGACGTGAATGCCTCCGAGCAGGTGCGCCGTCGAATAGACTGCAAGCGCGTTGATGAGCCAGAGTAGCGCGATCCTTATCATGGTGTTCTCCGTTTAAGGTTTTCATGTACGGCAATTTAACAAAGAAGGCGCCGAAAACGAAAATCCTCCGCGGCAGATTCAGGCTATGCCGAGATGGGAGAGCGCATCCTGCAGGGTTCTGCTGCCGGTAATGGCGATCGGGAGCTTTTTCAGCGAGGGTTTCAGTTCGCGGGTGTTGGCTTCGGGCAGCACGATGCGCCGGAACCCGAGGTGCGCGGCTTCCCGGATGCGGCGCTCGCTGTCGCTGACGGCCCTGAGCTCGCCGGAAAGGCCTATTTCTCCGCAGCAGACCGTCGAAGCGTCAACGGGAAGGTTGGCCAGCCCCGAGGCTATCGCAGCGGCAACGGCCAGATCGGCCGCCGGTTCGACCAGTTTGAGGCCGCCGGTGATCTTGACGAACACATCCTGTCCCCAGGTCTGCATGCCGAGCCGTTTTTCAAGTACGGCAAGAATGATCGACATACGCTTCAGGTCGAATCCGGTACTGATGCGCTGCGGCATGGCGTAGCCGGTTTTCGATACCAGCGCCTGCACCTCCACCAGGAGCGCCCTCGATCCCTCTATGCCGGCAAGGATCGAGTTGCCCGGTACGCCGCTCATCCTGCCTGAAATAAAGAATTCCGAAGGGTTGGCAACCTCCTCCAGGCCGTTCTCCTCCATGCGGAAAACCCCGATCTCGTTGGTCGAGCCGAACCGGTTTTTCACCGACCTGATAATCCTGTAGCGCTGGTATCCTTCCCCTTCGAACTGCAGGACCGTATCGACCATATGCTCGAGCGCTTTCGGGCCTGCGAGCGCGCCCTCCTTGGTGATGTGGCCGATGATCATGAGAACCACGTTGAGCTGCTTGGTCTTGCGGATCAGCAGGGCCGCGCACTCCCTGATCTGGGTGATGGTGCCGGCGGAGCTCTGGTACTCCTCCGAATGGACGGTCTGGATGGAATCGATGATCACCAGGGCAGGCTTTTCATGCTCGATGGCGGCGATGATACGCTCCAGGTTCACTTCGGGAAGCAGCAGGAGGTTTTCGGCCGCGATGGAGAGCCGTTTTGCCCGTTCGCGTATCTGGTTCGGCGACTCCTCCCCTGAAATGTAGAGCACCTTTGCCGGAGCCATGCGGGGCGCAAGCTGCAGCATGAGGGTCGATTTGCCTATGCCCGGCTCGCCGCCAACCAGCACCGCCGAAGCCTGCATGAGCCCGCCGCCGAGCACCCGGTCGAGTTCTCCTATGCCGGTCGTGTGCCTCCGGAACTCCGAGGGCTCGACGTCGAGCAGCCTCTGCGTCCGTGGGGCCGCCGGTGCGGATGACCGGCGTCCGCGGACGCTCTCTTCGGGCTCCACCCTCGATTCCACGAGGGTGCCCCAGCTCTGGCATTCGAAGCACTTTCCCTGGTATTTCAGCGAAACGGCACCGCAGTTGCTGCAGATATATCGGACGGCGCTTTTTGCCATGGCGCGGCTACTGCAGGCTGTTGGCCCGCTCGAACGACTGGAGGGTGTTTTTCAGCAGCATGGCGATGGTCATGGGTCCGACGCCTCCCGGCACGGGAGTCATGGCCGATGCGAATGCCGAAACGCCTTCGTAATCCACATCGCCTACCAGACGGCTGCCGCTCTTTGTCGTAGGGTCGTCGATCCGGTTGATGCCCACGTCGATCACCACCGCTCCTGGCTTGACCATGTCGGCGGTAATGAAACCGGCCTTGCCGATGGCCGCGATGAGGATGTCGGCCTGACGGGTGTAGGAGGGGATGTCCCTGGTGGCTGAATGGCAGATGGTTACGGTGCAGTTCGTCTCGTCGAGTTTCTGCAGCATGAGATTGGCCATCGGTTTTCCGACAATGTTGCTCCGGCCGACCACGACGCAGTGTTTTCCTTTCGTTTCGATATTGTAGCGGCCCAGCAGTTCAAGTATGCCGTAGGGGGTGCAGCTCACGAAACACTTGTCGAGATGGCCCATGACCAGTCGTCCGAGATTTTCGGGGTGGAATCCGTCCACATCCTTTGCCGGGTCGATGGCAAGCGTTACGGCGAATTCGTCGATCTGCTTCGGCAGCGGCTGCTGTACGAGAATGCCGTGCACGTCCGGGTCGTTGTTCAGCTTTTCTATTGCCGCGAGCAGCACCTCCTGGGTGGTCGATGCCGGCATCTCTATCACCGTGGAATTCATGCCGGTCTCCTTGCACGACTTTGCCTTGTTGCGCACGTATACCTGCGATGCCGGGTCCTCTCCGACAATGATGACGGTCAGTCCCGGAACCTTTCCCGTTTCCGTCCGGTGCAGGTCGACGCGTACTTTCAGTTCATTTTTCAGGTCGCTGGAGACCTTTTTTCCGTCAATAATCAGCATGGTGCTCTTGTCTGGTAAGATAGTGTTGAAAAAAACGGGTTCTGAAAAAAAGGAAAGATATGCTTTCTCCGGGTTTTGCTGAAACCTGTTTTTCCTGCCGCCCTGAAGTTTGCAGAACAGGAGGGATCTGCGTATTTATAAGACTTTTGCTGATTAACGCTGAAAACAGGGGTTACAGGCGGATGAAGGCTCTCGTACTCAAGGAGCGATTGTGGCTCGAATTGTGTGAACGCACCGATCCGGAGCCGGGGGAGGGGGAGGCGCAGGTTCGCGTCGCCTGCTGCTCGGTCTGCCGGACCGACGCCAGGATGTGGCAGAGCGGCCATCGCGACCTCGTCATGCCGCGCATACTCGGTCACGAAATTTCCGGTTACCGTGAAAACGAGCGGGTTGCGGTTTGGCCTGGCCTCGCCTGCGGTGAGTGCAGCTTCTGCCTCCAGGGCAGGGAGAATCTCTGC
Source organism: Chlorobium sp. (assembly GCF_049593655.1). Classification (NCBI taxonomy): domain Bacteria; kingdom Pseudomonadati; phylum Chlorobiota; class Chlorobiia; order Chlorobiales; family Chlorobiaceae; genus Chlorobium; species Chlorobium sp. The sequence goes on along the minus strand of NZ_JBAWHG010000011.1, from coordinate 9,889 downwards.
GCCTCCATGCGGATTCTCGGATTTCATCTCGACGGCGGTTTCGCAGAGTATCTTGCCGTGCCCTCATCGAGCCTGCTTCCGGTTCCCGCAACGCTCCCGATGGAGCTGGCCGCGCTGGCCGAACCGCTTGGATGCGCCCTGCACGCGCTCGACCGGGCCGGGGTCGGTGCGGGTGAACGGGTGCTGATCTACGGAGGGGGCACGCTCGGTCTTTTTCTGGCGCTTGGCGCCGGCGACCGGGGCGCCATTCCCGTGCTTGTCGAGCCCGACCGCGAAAAACTCCGCATGAGCCTTGCATTCAGGACGCGATTTGCCGTCGGCAGCGCCGAAGACCCTTCCGCCCTCTGCGGCAGTTTCGACGCGGCCTTCAATGCCGCCTCGTCGCCCTCAACCATCGAGGGGTTCCGGAAACTCCGTCCGGGCGGGCGCTACTGCCTGTTCAGCGGGCTTCAGGAGCTTCCCGAAACAGCACCGGGGCTCCTTGCCGAACTGCACTACCGGGAGCTGCAGCTGCTGGGCTCCTACGGATGCACCCGCAGCTCGATGGCCGCGGCGCTTTCGCTGCTCGACGCCTTTTCCGGCGATCTGGGTTTTCTGGTCTCGCGCAGGCTCCGCCTCGAAGGGCTTGCGGCCGCCATGCCGGAGGTGACGGCGGGAAAGCATTTTAAAATGATCGTTGAATTCTGACAGATAACTACATGACACACGAAACAGAACTTCGCCGGTTCGGAAAACTGATCTCCTCCATCGCCTCAGGCCACGTCATGAGCCGGGATGAGTCCAGGGAGGCCTACCGGCAGGTCATTCTCGACCTCCAGCCCGAACTGCAGCAGGGCGCCTTTCTGCTGGCCCACTTCATGCGCAATCCCACCGTCGAGGAGCTTTCGGGGGCGTGGGACGCGCTTGACCTCTACGATACGGCCAAAATCGCCGCAGAGGAGGATGGGCCGGTCTGCGATATCGTCGGCACCGGTTCGGATCCCATGAAAACCCTGAACTGTTCGACTCCCGCCTCGCTGATCGCTGCGGCCTGCGGCCTCAGGATGGCCAAGAAAGGCGCACGTCTGGTGAGCGGCGTCTCGGGCGCTTCGGATGTTTTCGAATGCCTCGGCATCGATCTCGACCTGCCCCTCGAACGCGCCGCACAGGCTCTCAGGGAGGCGGGCATCTGCTACCTTCCGGGAGAGTCCTTTTTGAAATCGGGATGGTCGCGCCTCATCCGGAACATGCGTTTCACCACCGCCTTCAACATACTCGGTCCGCTTACCAGGCCCTGCCCGGAAAACAACTGCGCGGTTATCGGCGCTTACGCTCCGGAGATCTGCGACAGGATGATCGCCATACAGAAGGAGATCGGGATGGAGGCGGTTGTCGCTCCCTACGGCATGGTCGAGGGTATGGCGCCGGAATGCGGCATCGACGAATATTCTCTTGCCGGCCCTACCAGGGTTGTCGAACTGCGTCGGGGAAGCGTTTCCGTCCATGAGGTGACCCCTGAAGATTTCGGCATGAAACGGGCCCCGTTCAGTTCCATCGCAAGCCGGGCGAGCGCCCGGGAGAATGCAGCCGTGGTGCTCGATGTGCTTCAGGGAAGAAACGACGGGGCGGCTGCGGACTTTTTCTGCATGAACGCCGCCGCCGCGCTCTACATTGCCGGCATGGCTCCCGATTACAGGAAAGCTGCCGGTATGGCGCGGCAGGCCCTTGCTTCGGGGGCGGCTTTCCGGAAGCTCGAGGAACTGAGGGCGTTTCAGGGTAAGGAGGAGCTTTGCCCTGCATGAGTTGGGCATCTTCACGTCGCGGGTTTTAGAACTCGCCTAAAGTTTCTTAGATTTGCTTCCCCTGATCGTCATTTTTTTTTGAATAGCAGGCGGTTTCTTTTCCGTTCACCAATTTCAGTTCCGGTATGTCGCTTGTTTCCATCGGCAATGTGCTTATCGACCGCGAGGTGCTGCAGGCGGAGTTCGCCTGTGACCTGCAGCAGTGCAGGGGCTCCTGCTGTGTCGAGGGGGAGCTTGGCGCGCCGCTGGCTCCCGGAGAGGCGGCACAGCTCGAAGCGGCGCCCGGAGAGCTGATACGGCTGCTGCCGGAAAGGAACGCCCGCTATCTCCGCCGCCACGGAGCAGTGGAGGTCTACAGGGGCACGCAGTACACCCGAACCATCGAGGGCCGGGAGTGCGTCTATACCTTCATGCGCGACGGCATTACCCTCTGCGCCGTCGAGGAGGCTTTCCGCTGCGGACTTACCGATTTCGACAAGCCGGTCTCCTGCAGGCTGTTTCCGGTGAGGGTACGCAGAAAATTCGGGCTCGATCACCTGGTTTACGAGCAGCACCAGATGTGCCGTTCGGCAAGAAAGCTCGGAGGGGAACGCCGGACAAGACTTGTTGATTATATCACTAAGGCACTTGAAACGGCTTACGGTACCGTGTGGGTGAGCAGCCTCAAAGCATTTGTTGATTCTTCTCCCAAATCCTGATGCCCGAAATCAAGCTTCAACAGCGACAGAAGGCCCTTCTGTCCGCACAGCAGATACTGAGCAGTCAGCTACTCCAGCTTCCGCTTCTCAACCTGGAACAGAGGATCTACGACGAGCTGCAGGAAAATCCCATGCTCGAGCTTGCCGGGGAGCAGAAGGATACGGCCGGCGATATCATCACCGACGACGACTCTTTTTCGGACGACGATATGCCGGACAGCATCGAGCGCTTCAGCAAAAGCTCCCTGCTCAAGGAGCCGGAGCAGGCCTCTCCGGCAAAGGAGAGCTCCGACGGCCGCCTGAACTTCACCTACGAGAACGCGCCGCAGGAGCGGTTTTTTCAGGCGGTCCAGCATGACAGTTTCGACGAGCAGCTTCTCCGTCAGCTCGCTCTGCAGGAGGGGTTCGGTGAACGGGAGGTGCTCATCGCCATAGAAATTCTCGGCAATCTCGATCCGGACGGCTACCTTACCGAGGAGACCGACGTCATTCTTGCCGGTCTCGAACGCAGCGGCATGGAGGTCGAGGAGGAGGAGGTGGAGAGAGTCCTCCGTAAGATCAGCAGTCTCGATCCTCCCGGAATCGGCGTGCGGGATCTCAGGGAGCGCCTGCTGGTGCAGTTGAAGCTCAGGGAGTCCTCAAGCGAACCTGCCGCCTACAGCGCGGCGTTCACGATTCTGTCCGGGTTTTACGACGATTTTCTGCACAAGCGTTACGACCGCCTGCTCAAAAAACTCGATATCTCCAGAACGCTGCTCGACGGGGCAATGCAGCTCATCACCGCGCTCGATCCCCATCCCGTCGAGGTGTTCCACGACGAGGGGGGGCACTATATCACGCCGGATTTCATCGTGACCTACGAAAACGGCGAGCTTACCGCCGTGCTCAACGACCGCAGTTCGCTCTCCATAAAGGTGACGGAACAGTACCAGGGCATTCTGAAAAACCGAAAGGCGCCAAAGGAAGAAAAGCAGTTTATCCGCTTCAACCTCATGCGCGCCAACGATTTCGCAGCGGCGCTGGCCATCCGGCGCCAGACGCTCCTGAAGGTGATCGAGTCGCTCATGAAGGCGCAGTACGCCTTCTTTGTTTCCGGTCCTGAGCATCTGGTGCCGCTCGGCATGAAGGCCATTGCCGGAGACACCGCTCTGGATATCTCCACCATCAGCCGCGCGGTGAACGGCAAGTACGTGCAGACCCGCTTCGGGGTTTTCGAACTGAAATACTTTTTCAGCAGCTCGATTTCCACCGACGAGGGCGACGACATGTCGAGCAAGATCATCCGGCAGTACATTGCCGAAATGGTGAAAGAGGAGGAGTCCCTGCAGCCGCTGAGCGACGACGTCATAACCGGAAGGCTCAGGGACAAGGGCATCAACATAGCCCGCAGAACGGTTGCAAAATACCGCGAACAAATGCAAATTCCAGTTGCAAGGCTAAGAAAGAAAATATTTTAACAGGTGTATTCAACTATGGGACAGCAAACAAAGCCGTTAATACGCTCAACGACGGTGCTTGGTGTCATCCGCGACGGCAGGGCGGCTCTCGGCAGCGACGGACAGATGACGCTCGGCAATACCGTGCTCAAGCACTCCACCCGCAAGATACGGAGCCTCTATCAGGGAAGGATCATAACCGGATTCGCCGGCGCAACGGCCGATGCCGTAACGCTGCTCGACCGCTTCGAGGAAAAACTCGACGCATACGGCGGCAGGCTCGAACGGGCGGCCGTCGAGCTGGCCCGCGACTGGCGCACCGACAAGTATCTCCGCAGGCTCGAAGCCATGCTCGCCGTGGTCAGCCAGGACAAGGCGCTCATCATTTCAGGAACGGGTGATGTCATCGAGCCCGAAGACAGCATCGTGGCCATCGGCAGCGGCAGCATGTACGCGCTTGCCGCGGCCCGCTCGCTCCTCAGGCACACCTCGCTTTCGGCGCGCGATATCGTCGAGGAAAGTTTGAAGATTGCCGCCGATATCTGTATCTATACAAACGACCATATTGTTATTGAAGAGCTCTGAGCCCCGTCCGGAGTTCCTTGCCGTTTTATCAGAATTCACAACCATCAGCAATGACCATTCACAGCGACACCGAAGCTGCTGTCATCACAGCGGGGAAAAGTGCCATTGCCGCACACAACCTCACTCCCAACCAGATTGTAGAGCTTCTCGACAAATATATCATCGGTCAGAAAGATGCCAAGAAGAGCGTGGCCATCGCCCTGCGCAACCGGCTGCGCCGTCAGCACGTGGGCGACGATCTCCGCGAGGAGATCATGCCGAACAACATCATCATGATCGGGCCTACCGGGGTCGGCAAAACCGAAATCGCCCGCAGGCTCGCCAAGCTCGCCAAGGCCCCATTCGTGAAGGTCGAGGCCTCCAAATTCACTGAAGTCGGCTATGTTGGGCGCGACGTCGAGTCGATGATCCGGGATCTGGTCGACCAGTCGGTGGCCATGGTGCGGAGCGAAAAATCCGAAGAGGTGAAGGAGAAAGCCGCCGCGCTCGTCGAGGAGCGCCTGCTCGACATCCTGCTGCCCCCGACACCCTCCTCGCGCTCGCAGGAGCAGGACGACGAGGATGAGAGCGTACAGGACGAACCGGGAACCGCCATGGCGCCGGCCGACGAGAGCGACGTTTCTGATGCGCTCAACCGGCGCAGCCGCGAAAAAATGCTCGAACGGCTGCGCAGCGGCCGGATGGAGGACCGGCAGATCGAAATGGACACGGCCAGCGAGAATCCCGGCGGCATGATGCAGATATTCGGCCCGCTCGGCCAGATGGAGGAGATCGGCAACATCATGCAGGACCTCATGAGTGGCCTGCCCCGCAAGCGCAAGAAGCGCCGCCTGTCGATAGCCGAAGCCCGCAGGATCCTCGAACAGGAGGAGGTGCAGAAGCTCATCGACATGGACGCGGTGGTCAAGGACGCCATCAACAAGGTGGAGCAGTCGGGCATCGTCTTCATCGACGAAATCGACAAGATTGCCGCACCGTCTACCGGATCGGGCAGCGGCAAGGGGCCCGACGTCAGCCGCGAAGGGGTGCAGCGCGATCTTCTGCCCATCGTCGAAGGCTCGAACGTCACCACCAAGTACGGCATCGTCAAGACCGACCATGTGCTCTTCATCGCCTCCGGAGCCTTTCACGTGGCCAAGCCCTCCGATCTCATTCCCGAGCTGCAGGGCCGTTTTCCCATCCGCGTCGAACTCAAGAGCCTTACGGAGGAGGATTTCTACAAAATCCTCACCCAGCCGAAGAACGCGCTCATCAAGCAGTACAAGGCGCTGCTCAGCACCGAGGGAGTCGATCTCGATTTTACCGACGGAGCGATACTCGAAATCGCCAAAACCGCGGCCAAGGTCAACGAAAGCGTCGAAAACATCGGGGCCCGGAGGCTGCACACCATCATGACCAACCTCCTCGAGGAGCTGATGTTCAACATCCCCGAAAGCGTCACGGAGGAGAAGGTGGTGATCGACAAGTCCATGGTGCTCGATAAGCTTTCGGCAGTGGCTTCCGATCGCGATCTGAGCCAGTATATTCTTTAAGGGGAACCCCGTCCGCGTTCCCGGACAGCCCTGATTTTCACTCAATTCAGCCGATACGTCTATGAGCACCAGCGCGATTCTTGTACTCAACGGTCCGAACCTGTCGCGGCTCGGCAAGCGGGAACCCGAGGTGTACGGTTCCCGTACGCTCGACGACATCAACCGGGAACTCGCCGAAAGCTTTCCCGGGGTGGCCTTCGACTTCTGCCAGTCGGAAGAGGAGGGAGTCCTGATCGAAAAGATCTTCCAGGCGGAGGATGGCGGCGCCTGCACGGGAGTGGTGCTCAACGCCGGGGCGCTCACGCACTACTCCATTGCCCTGCGCGACGCCATCAGCGCCGTGAAGCTGCCTGTAGTGGAGGTTCACCTCTCCAACGTCCATGCCCGCGAGGAGTTCCGCCGCACCTCGGTGATCTCCGAAGTCTGCCTGGGCGTCATCAGCGGATTCGGCCCACGGAGCTACCACCTCGGCGTCCGGGCGCTTCTGGAAAGAGGGTAGTCCGGCTCTTTTCCTGACTTCGGGCTCCTGACGGCCGCCATCCTTTTCCTCTTGCCTTTTTTCTTGCCGTGCTTTGGCGGTAATAGTATATTTTCCTCTATTACAAGCAATTGCACTTGTCTGGGCCGATAGACGAGCCTCCGGTTTTTACACACGAAAAAGGAGCATCCTATGAGTGTCTGGGGAAAACTTGCCCGTCGTTTCGAGGGCAGCGAACCGCGAAAACATCGCCTGCTCGCTCTCGACGGAGGGGGTATCCGCGGTGTCGTCACCCTTGAAATCCTTAAAAAAATCGAGAGCCTGCTTGCGGAGACGACCGGCAGCGGGGCTGCTTTCAGGCTGTCGGACTATTTCGACTACGTTGCCGGCACCAGTACCGGAGCCATTATTGCGGCTGGCATAGCGAGGGGGATGAGGGTCGACGAGCTTCTCGATTTTTATGAAAAATCGGGTCCGGCCATGTTCGACAGGAAAATTCTGCTGCAGCGCTGGTACTCCCTCTACAAAGCCGATCCACTGCAAAGGCTGCTGAAAAAGACCTTCGGCGCACAGACGACGCTCAGGCCCGACGACCTGCAGTGCCTTTTTCTGGCCGTCACGCTCAACCGGACGACGGACTCCCCCTGGCCGATCAGCAGCAACCCGCAGGCCAGATACAACGACACCTCGCGTCCCGACTGCAACCTGCATATTCCGCTCTGGAAAATTGTGCGCGCAAGCACGGCCGCGCCCGTGTTTTTCCCTCCCGAAATCATCAGATGGGATACGACCGACCCCTCGAAATCCTTCGTGTTCGTCGACGGGGGCATGACGCCCTACAACAACCCCGCATTCCTGCTCTACCGGATGGTTACCGAGCCGGCCTACCGGCTTGGATGGTCGGTGGGGGAGGATATGCTGCAGCTGGTTTCCATCGGCACCGGTGCGGCTCCGAGAGTGGAGAAGTTTTCATTCGACCCGGAGCAGGGGATACTTGCCAATGCATCGAGTATACCGCTCTCGCTGATGTACGGAGCCATGGTCGATCAGGATATCAACTGCCGGCATCTGGGACGGTGTGTGCATGGAGAGGTTATCGACAACGAAATAGGCGATCTCATTCCGGTGGACCGGGAGGGTCGCCGGCTTCCGCTCTCGGAAAATCTCGGCCGCCGTTTCCTCTACGCCCGCTACAACGCGAGTTTGTGCCGCGAAGCATTCTGCCGCGAGGGACTCGACGACATCGATCCCGAAAAGGTGCAGAAGCTCGACGCCGTAACCCAGATCGACAATCTGAGGCGGATCGGCAGGAAAGCCGCCGAACAGGTTTCACTCGACCATTTCGGGGGCTTTATCGAATAAAAAAGGGGTTGCCTTCATGCATGCCTTCATTGTCCGTCCTTTCGGCGAAAAAAAGGGAATCGACTTCGACCGGGTCGAACGGGAACTCATCATGCCGGTGCTCCGCGATCTCGGGTTTTCCGGCGGAACGACGGCAGAAATCGTCGAACAGGGCAATATCCGTTCCGACATGTTCGAGGAGCTGCTTCTGGCCGATCTGGTCATCGCCGATATCTCCATACACAACGCGAACGTGTTTTACGAGCTCGGCATTCGCCATGCCCTGCGCAACCGCCATACCTTCCTGATCCGCTGCTCCACAACCGACGAGGTGCCTTTCGATCTGAAAACCGACCGGTACCTGCAGTACGACGCAACAGACCCCTCGGCTTCCTGCGACAAACTCTCGGTAGCTCTCCACGAAACCTGGCTGGCGAAGAAAAAGGACAGCCCGCTGTTCCTGCTGCTTCCTCATCTGCAGGATATCTGCTCTTCACCGTTGCATCTGGTGCCTTCGGATTTTCAGGAAGCACTCCAGCAGGCGCTGTCGCGGCGCGACGGTGTGCTGCTGGAGCTGATGGCGGCGGAACTGGACGGCATTCCCTGGAAAAGCGCCGCCCTCAGGCTTGTCGGGGAATCCCAGCGGCTGCTGAAAGAGTGGCGCGCCGCGCGGATCACCTGGAATGCGGTACTCGAATATGACGATCTGGACGTGCAGGCCAACAGCGAGCTCGCGACCGTGTACGACCGCCTTTGCGAGCCCTGCCTGGCCGACCAGGCCGTCCTGCGCGCACTGCACAACCGGGACCGGAGCCTTTCGGCCGACCGGCTGGCCGAACTGCACTCCCTTTCGGGCAGGAATGCCAAAACCCGCTGGCGCAGGGAGTGGGAGAGTGTCGGGAACATGGCGGAGCGGCAGCGGAGGGCCCTCTGTTCGTCCTGCCTGAGCGACGCCTGCAACAAGTACCGCAGAGGCTTTTCGGCAGACCGGAACCACTACTACTCGGGGCTCAATGCGCTTGCCATGCTCACCATTCTTGTTGAGCTTGCGGCAAAACATCCCGAAACCTGGACCATGCAGTTCAGGAGGGAAAACGAAGCAATCGATGCTCTCAAAGCGTATCGGGAGTATCGCGGCATTCTTGCCGCAGGGGTCAGGCTCGCGCTGGAGTCGAGTCGGGAGGAGCCCGCAGGGCAGCAGGCCGGGTGCGATGATGTCTGGCTTCAGATCAGCGAGGCCGATCACTCGTTTCTTACCGGCGAAAATGCAGGATTCATCGCCCTGAAGTATCAGCAGCTCCTTTCCCGCATCGGTCCCTTCTACTGCGAATCGGCAATAAAACAGATAGAGCTGTTCCGCGATCTCTCGATCTTTCCCGAAAAGACCGAAGCGGTGCTGCAGGCCATCCGGTGTCCCGCGCCGGAACCCGAAAAAGCTTCCGTTCCGGTGCGCGCCATTCTCTTTACCGGTCACCGTATCGACGCTCCGGGAAGGACGGAGCCGCGTTTTCCCGCCGGAAGCGAAGCCAGGGCAAGGGCGATGATCCGCGAGGCGGTGGTGCAGGAGCAGCGGAAAGCCGATGGCATGCAGCTTGTCGGCATCTCGGGAGCGGCTTCGGGGGGCGATATCCTGTTTCTCGAAATCTGCGAGGAGCTCGCCATACCGGTACGGATTCAGCTGGCGGTGCCCGCTGAGGACTACATCCGGGAGTCGGTCGCCGATTCGGGATACGAGTGGGTCGAGCGGTTCGACTCCCTCGTCAGAAAGCATCCTCCGGAGATTCTCTGCCATGAGGGCCGTCTGCCGCTCTGGCTCCGTTCCCGCAGGGAGTACAACGTGTGGCAGCGTTCCAACCTCTGGATGCTCTTTCTGGCGCTGAAAATTTCCGATAACGCCATGACCCTGATCGCGCTCTGGGACGGAGCGCAGGGTGACGGGCCGGGGGGAACGTCCGATATGGTGAACCGAGCCCGCGACCGCGGCGCGAAAATCGTTCATCTCGACGCCGGACGGCTTACTCTGGCAAGCACATAGGCG
>NZ_JBAWHG010000010.1:0-9797 GCF_049593655.1 Chlorobium sp. | reverse complement strand
CGATATCGCATCCCTGCGGGATTTGCTGAAAAAGAGGCCGGAACATACCGAAGACTTAGGGTATTGTATCGGTAAGCGTCCCCCATACGCTGTGAAGGTTGTTCCTCGCTCCTGAATGCGCCGTTTTTTTTTGCTGCCGCTCAAGGCTCCGTTTCGTGATATTGGGGCCGTTTTACAGCAGAGCGAACAGCGCAGCAGAGTCTGCGGGAACTCGATCCGCTAATCGCAGACCGGCTGTTTTCCGGGGTTGCAGCGATACTCCCGGATGTCGAGGATATCCCGGTGCAGCGTCGTTCCGGTTGACAGTTCCGGTAACGAGTCGAAGGGGAAAAAAGCGATTTCCGATATTTCGACGTTGTCGCGTGCCTCGCCGTCCAGAATCTCGCACAGGAAAAACAGCTTGTAGACGTGCACCGGGTATCTCGGGCTGTAACCGCCCAGGCTCTGGTCCCTGATGGAGACAAGTTGCCGAACGCCCACGGTATAGCCGGTTTCTTCCCGAACCTCTCTCGTAACGCCTTCGACGGGACTCTCCCCGACATCCGACCAGCCGCCCGGCAAGGACCATTTGCCATCTCTTCGTTCTTTTACCAGAAGAATGCTGTTTTCCCTGACGATGCCCGCCCTCAAATCCACTTTTGCCGTCGCATACCCTCTGTCGGGAATGAAAAAGTTTTCAACCAGATCCGGCGGTGCGTCCGACAGTTTCGCATACATCTCATTCGACAGTCTGGACAAGGCATCGTACCGCTCAAGGTCGAAGGGATCTTTGGTGTATGCTTTTCCAATCTGGCTGATAGCCTTGACCTTGTTTATCAATGTGATCCAGTCGTTCATCAGGGAGTGGATGTCTGATTGTTGCCAGAGGTGAGGCCTTTGCAGCTCCGCGGGTTTTCCCGCTCCGCTCTTTCAGGCAAAATAGGATATTCCGGCATAGTTTCTTTTTCCCGTCGATGCGGGTCGGGCAAGGAGACAGCCGTGTGAAGTACCGGCTTGTGATGTTCGATTTCGAGGGGACGCTGGCCGATACGGAAGCGGGGTATAGGCCTTCCCTTGCAGCTGGCGTTCGAAGTTGCGCTCGGTCTTAACGCCGAAGCCGCCGAAGCGATTCCCCGGTAGAGGCGCTGCTGCGATGAGGTATCCTTTGCTTCGACCCGACTGTTTCCGGGAGTGAAGGAAGCCCTGAAGCTGCTGCAGAGCCGGGATGTCCTGCTGGCGATTGCTTCCGGCCGAAAGCCTGGTGCAGCTCCGGGCAGTCTATGCCGAAGAGCCGAACTTTCTCCTCCCGGCCTTCGACGAGGAGCGTTACGGTGTCCCCGTCCGAAACGTCGATAACCTTTCCGGTTACGGGCGCTTCTGTTACGTTACAGGCATTGATAAAGAGGATGATGGCGATGAAAGACCCTCAATACCGTAACGTGTGCATGTCAGGACAGTCTGTGCTATTTGCCGTAAAGATCGAAGGTGTTGACCGGCTTGCCCTGCATTTTGAGGTAATAAAAGAGCTGAGCCTTGTGCTGGTTCAGATGATCGATCATCTGCAGCATGCGCATGCCGAGGTTCACGCGTGCCGGGTCCCAGGGTGCAGGCGCGGGTTTTGATTCGAGATCTTCCTCGCTGCAATTGCTGAGTGTATCGAGCGCGAGAGCCTTGTCCAGAGCGAGAAGCCTCAGGGCTTCGTCGATGGAACCGACCGCATGAAGTTGCCCGGCGGGAGGAGGCATTTTCTTTTCCGTTTTCTTTTCGTTCACGGCGCTGTGGTCGGGCATATCCCACTCTCCCGTGGCGAACCCTTTCATCGGCATGCCGCACGATCTACCCAGATGCAGGAGAAGCTGCCCCGTCGTCATCCAGTTGTTTTCCTCGGAGGGTTTCCACGGAAGGTCCTTTTCGTCGAGAAGCCTGACAAGCCGTTCAGCCACCCTGAAGGCGTCTTCGAGCTGTTGGCGGAGAAGCTGTTTCCAGTTCATGAGCGTGCAGTTATGATGTGTCGAGAGATGTTTCATTCCTTCGATGTATAACAGCGGGTACGCTCAGGAGGTTCATTTTCCGGGTATGTATTTCAGACATTGATCACGGAACGCGGACCGGGGCACAGGGTTTCCGCCCGGCGGCCCAGCGGGCCATCGCGCAGGGATGATAGTCTCCATCGGTGATGTGGCAGAGTCCCGGTTCCTCGAACGTGGAGCGTATGGATGCAAGGACGTTCCGTTTCGCGTCGCTGCACAGCAGGCAGGATGTCCGGACAGTCGGTTTTCGTGTCCAGAGCCGCGCGGACCACTGCGGGAAGGTGTTCGGCGGAACTGATCGCAATCACGAGAATATCGATTTTTTCGAAGGCCCTTTCGAGGCATCCCTGTTTCATCAGGTCGATGACGGCAATCTCAGGGAGCGATTCGGCTTCAGGCAGCAGCTTTTTACGAAGCAATTCGAGCCAGGCCCTGTTTCTCCCGAGGAAGCATGGCTTCTCCTGTTTTTTTGCAGCAATCTGCCGGGCAAGCGTCCTTCCGGCAAGTCCTGCCGCCCCGAGAATTCCGATTTTCATTGCAGCGTTTCTTACATTGCTTCAACGGCCAACCATCAGAGTGCTGGTGTTTCCATGGATGCAAAGAGGAAAGCGCTGCTTTCAGCTAAAATATGATAGTTCGTAAAATTCCCTGTTTTCTGCCCTTGAGCCGAAGAGCCGCCTGCCGGTGCCGGCATTCCGCGGAGCAGCGTCGCCCGGAGGTGATTGCATGACATACAGGCTTGTGGTGTTCGATTTCGACGGGACGCTGGCCGATACGGAAGCGGGCATCCGGTGCGCCATGGATCTCGTGGCCAGAGACTATGCTCTCCCTGAAGTGGACTGGCCGGCGGTGAAGCGGGGTATAGGCCTGCCCCTGCAGCTGACACTCGAGGCTGCGCTCGGTCTTGGCGCCGAAAAGGCCGCCGAAGCGATTCCCCTGTACAGGCGCTACTACGATGAGGTATCCTTCGCTTCGACCCGACTGTTTCCGGGGGTGAAGGAAACCCTGGAGCTGCTGCAGAGCCGGGATGTGCTGCTGGCGATTGCTTCCAGCAAGGGGAAGGCGGCACTGCTCGCCATGATGCGCCATCTCGGTATTCTCGGGTATTTTTCCTTCGTTGCCGGGGAGCAGGACGTGGCACAAAAGAAGCCGGCTCCAGATATGGTGAATCTCGTGCTCGGTACCCTTGGCGTAGCCCCTGGTGAGTGCATGGTGGTGGGCGATACGGTGTACGATATCGAGATGGGGCAGCGCGCTGCCGCCGACACCTGCGCCGTGACCTGGGGCAACAACACCGCCGATGAACTTCGTCTTCTCGGTCCAACGTTTGTCGTCGATTCGTTCACTGAAATCGTATCTTTGCTGAAACCGTAAACCGGAGGGAAGTCTTCATGGATATTCTTGCACTGTTCAGGGATTTCGCTCGCTATACCGAGTGGGCCGACGCAGTGGTGTTTGCCGCGATCCGGAACAAGCCGGAAGCCGGTCTGGACGAATCGATCCTCTTCCGGATGCGCCACAGCCATCTGGTGCAGAAGGTGTTTCTCGACGTTCTCGAATGCCGGCAGACAGACCCCGAAGAGACCCGCGTGCTCGATATGGAGGCTCTGGAGCGGTTCACGAAAAACGTGCACCGGAGTTTCGCTTCGTACCACGATTCGCTCGCCGCCGACGCGCTCGAAGCTCCTGTCGAGCTGCCTTGGGCGCGGATGGTGGGGGAGAAGCTCGGGTTCGAGGTGCAGAACCCCACGCTCGGCGAGACGCTCGTTCAGGTCTTTGCGCACACGGCCTACCACCGGGGACAGGTGAACGCACGGCTGCGGGAACTCGGCATCGAGCCGCCCATGACCGATTTCATCGCGTGGGTGTGGGCACAGAAACCCGCTGCGGCGTGGTCCGCGGAACCCTGATTGTTAGACTCATGCAAGCAACGAACTTCAACATCGAGGCATATTTTTCCCGGATAGGTTTCAGGGGAAAGGCTGCTGCGGACTTTGCCACACTGAAGGGCATGATGCGCTCCCAGCTCTTTACGGTGCCGTTCGAAAATCTTGATGTGCAGAGGGGAAAGGTCGTCTCGCTCGTACCCGAAGAGATTTACGCGAAAATCGTCGATCAGCGTCGGGGCGGGTACTGCTACGAGGTGAACGGACTGTTCGCCATGGCGCTCGATGCGCTGGGCATCCCGTACCGGTTCGTGGCCGCCCGCCCGATGACTTACCCTGTCCGGCGTCCGAAAACGCATATGGCGGTGGTCGCAGCGATAGATGGCGGGCAATGGCTCTGCGATCTGGGTTTCGGCAGTTACGGCATACGCGAGCCGCTCGACATAAGCGACCTCGACGGCGGGGTCAGGCAGGATTTCGACACCTTCAGGCTCTCGAAGAGCCCGGAAGGGGAGTATCTCCTGCAGTCGCTCGATGATGGTTCCTGGAAAAATCTCTACGAGTTCAATCTTTCCCCGCAGGAATGGGTGGATTTTCAGCCGGCAAACTATCTGAACTCGACCCATCCGGATTCGATTTTCGTGCGCTCGCTCATGGTTGTGCTGCAGACGCCCTCAGGTAAAGAGGTACTTGTCGGCAACCGCTTCAAATCCGTTTCCGAAGGCAGGTCTTTGGAACTGACGGTCAGGAGGGAAGAGATTCCCGCCTTTCTGCAGCGGAAGTTTTCTCTCCGATAAACTGTTATACGAACATGACATTCATGATTCAGGCAGCGGCACCCGAAATTCTATGAACGTGAAGGGTTTGCCGTAACCGGCGGACGAAAGCTGAAGGTGCTTCTGTAAGCCGTATTTCGGCAATCAACACCCCCATTTTCCGCCCGGGGAATTTTTTTACAGGGAAGGGGTGATTCAGCCAAGGGATGTTCGGTCTCCGGAAAAATGCCTGATGCATCATACCTGAGGGATATCGGCAAGCATGGCGGCGGTGACGAGTTCCATGGCCTTATCGGGCGAAGCCTCCGGTTCCCACAGGGCAGTCGTCAGATGCCTGAGGCTGTCGGTTTCCCATGCCGCACCTTCGATGATGAAAATTTTTCCGTCGCAGCAGGGGAGCAGGATCTCCAGCAGCTCGCGCATCGGCATTGCAGGATCAGGCTTTCCTGCCAGCACCAGCAGGTCGAACCTCGCAAAGGGCAGCCCTGTCGAGAGCACGCGGCCGTCGTCCACGCTCAGCACCATCGCATCCGCAGTTCTGTCCAGGGTCAGCATTTTTCCCGCAGAGAAGGGATCGAGATCGCCGTCCCGAATTATCTCTCCGTTCACCCTTACTCCTGACGCATCGTGGCATCCGGGAACCGCTCCCTTCTGCAGCAGCCGCGTTTCGAGATCGCGCACCAGCGTACCTGATTGCGCGGAGCCCAAAACCACGGCAGCCGGAATCCGTCCGCTGCCGGTTACCAGCTTGCCGAGGATACGGGCGTACAGTGTTCCCCCCAGAGTCTGTCCCCCCAGATTCGGCTTCGCATTGACCTCGCAGACGACTCCGCCGGTTTCCCTCCACGACCGGCTGATGTCCGGCAGCAGCAGATCGACGCCGGCGATATCCAGCCGCAGTACTTCCGCGGCCCGCTCTGCAAGGCGTCTGTTATCGGGGTGGATCTTGTCGAGAACTCCTTCAGGGACTCCTCCGGAGGCCAGATTGGCCGCCCGGCGCAGCCGCACGAAACGGCCGTCCTCTGGTATGGAGGAGGGCGCCAGGCCGGCTTGTTTCAGCAGGTCGACGGCTTCGGTGTCAAGCCAGAGGTGCTTCAGTTGCGCGAGCCGTCCTGTTCCGCGAAGCGGATTCGCATTGAGCGTCTCCACCAGCTCACGTACCGTGTGCCGGCCGTTGCCCGTCACGCCTCCCGGTATGCGTTCGGCGGCAGAAACGACTTCGCCCTGAAAAACCGTTACGCGGTAGTCGCGGCCTTCGACATGTTTTTCGACGAGAATGTTTCTGGATTTTTCAAGAGCGCCTTTGAATGCAGCGGTCAACTCCTCCGGGTTCCGCAGTCCTGCAGCCACGCCCACTCCGCCGTCCAGATCCGCGGGTTTCACCACTACGGGATAGCCAAGCTGCCGGGCAATGGCCAGGGCATTGTCGAGAGTGTGCGCCTGCCTGTTGTCCGGCACCGGAATGCCGGCCTGCCTGAGTATCTCCGCCGTGAAGAGCTTGTTTCTGGCAAGCGTTGTGGCGATAACGGGCGTTGCGTCGGAGAAGGAGCTGAGCATCAGGCGAGCGCGTTTTCCCTGTCCGTATTGCAATACATGGCCGGCCAGTTCCTGAATCGGTATGCCCATCGCAATGGCGGCCTGAATGAAAAACCTGATGTTGGAAGGCCGGGGATTGATTTTCTCCAGGTTGCTGATGATCTGGAGAACTCTTTTCAGGTGTTTATGGGGGTTATTTGCCTGAACCTGGCAGTCCATCAGTTCCAGCAGGATGCGCAGCAGATCCAGGAGCGGTTTTTCACTGAGTGGAGCCACGGGAAGGACTACTCTTGAATGCTCCCGGTCGATGGAAAGGATGCGGCCGCATTCGTAAACCGGTTGCCCGGCAATCCTCTGTATCTCCTGCACGGTGGCCAGGAGCCACTGCAAAGAGGTTCTGAAGGCCTTCTCCGATCCGTCTTCGCCTGAGGGAGGCAGGTCGTTTTTCGGTTCCGGCGGACTTTGGTTCAACAGTGCTGAAAGCTCCTCAAGCTGTTTGCCGGAAAGCGCGGCACCTCTGAGGGAGACCACGATAACCGGCTGCCGACTGCCGAAGCCGAATCCTTTCAGCACAAGCGGGTTGCCTTCCAGCCCCCATGTCGTCTCAGTTTCGGATTTGTTCATAGCGGGCCTCTCCGGCTCGAACCGTTAACCTGCGCGTTAAAAGCTTCCGGCTTCAAGCTTGAGATTGTATTCGGGATACCTGTTTTCGAGATACGACGAGAACTGAACCATGTTTTCAAAAAACGTTTCGACCTGAAACGTCTCTTCGATAAGCTTTCCCCGTTTCCAGCAGGTGAAGGTGTCGGGTTTGGCGAAATCGATAAGGCATATCTCGATTTTCTGATTGTGCTTGTATTCAAAACAGCCCATACAGCCGGAACAGCGGTTTCCCGGTGTCGTATCCAGCCCGTCGAAACGTATTCTGCGTTCAAAATTTTCGTCGGGAGGAATGTATCCGTCCACAAGCTGTTTCATCTCCTCGAGCGAGTAAGGCTCCGTATCGACGTACCGGCCAACTTTGCCGACAGACCGGTAATGGACATATCTGACGCCCTGATAGCCCGCTGCCAGCTCCATCAGCTCCGGCACGACACCTTCGTTGAGACCGCGGACAATAATGGCGGTAATGGCTATGCGGCCGATTCCCGCGTCGTTGAGGTTCTTCAGCGCCTGTATTTTTTCTTCGGCCACATCGCCGTTGTCGATGAACCGGTACCATGCGTTATTTGTGCCTCCGTTCATCGATATGGTGGCGATGACCGGAACGCCGGTCTCTTTCAACGCCTGCGCGAAGGCGTAATCGGCGAACATGGCTCCGTTCGAGACGAAAGAGACCATGTGGCGGTGCTCGTTTGCCGTGGTGATGAACTCGAAAAACTGCGGATGCAGTGTCGGCTCACCGCCCATGAACCTGAACGCAACGCGCTCCGGCAGACGCAGGCAAACCTCCCTGAAATAATCCAGGGACATATCGGGAAATGTTCTGACCGGGTTGTAGCAGTAGTTGCAGTTGTAGTTGCAGCGGTGCGTCAGATCCACATAGATGATGGGAAACGGGTTGCTGTCGATGTCGTGAACTATCCTCGAACCGAGTTTGCCCGATGGAAACTCCTTGAGTTTTGGCGGATTGTGAGGGGACTGGTTCATATAAGTTCAACGGGTTATTGATTTTTTCTTCAGCTATGCGGGTCGCCTTACAGGAATTTCGGCATCCTGGATTGAATAACCAAGCGATGAGCCCCTTGTAAGGCATGGAGACTGCACAATTTCCACTGCCGATCCGGCAGGGCAGCGGCCATTGCGGCTGCACCGGGCTTTTTCCGATACGTCGGCTGCGACGGGGAGCGGCGACCGGATGCGTGCAGGGTCGCCCGAACAGCCTGAGCGCTTCAGATAATTGGGGATTTTTTCTTAGATTCCGGCTGTAGAATCTGCGGTTCAACGATAAAAATAAACTTTTCGCACATGTCTGATCCTGTCATCAAGCGGGCGCTGGTATCTGTATCCGATAAAACCGGTATTGTGGATTTCTGCCGGGAGCTTTCCCGGTTCGGCATTGAGATTTTTTCCACGGGCGGAACCCTGAAAGCGCTTCAGGATGCCGGAATTTCAGCGGCCTCCATTTCAACCATCACCGGATTTCCGGAGATCATGGACGGCAGAGTGAAGACGCTGCACCCGAAAATCCACGGCGGCCTGCTTGCCGTGCGCGAGAACGCAGACCATGTGAAACAGGCCGTTGAAAACGGCATCGGATTCATCGACATGGTGGTCGTGAATCTCTATCCTTTCGAGGCTACCGTAGCAAAGCCGGACGTTACCTTCGAGGACGCTATCGAGAATATCGATATCGGTGGTCCATCCATGCTCCGCAGTGCGGCGAAGAACAACGAGTCGGTGACCGTGCTGACTGACAGCGCGGATTATGCGCAGGTTCTCGATGAGATGCGCGGGAGCGGAGGCGCCACGAAACGTGCAACCCGTCTTATGCTTGCCCGCAAGGTATTCGAACTTACTTCCCGTTACGATACGGCCATTGCGGCTTATCTTGTCGGCGCCGAGGGCGTGAAGGCCGAAGGTGCTGCCGAAAGGATGTCGGTTTCTCTTGAAAAAGAGCTTGACATGCGTTATGGCGAGAACCCGCACCAGAATGCAGGGTTCTATACAATGACCGGCAGCGATGGCCGCCGCTCGTTCGGCGCCTGTTTCGACAAGCTGCACGGCAAGGAGCTGTCGTACAACAACATGCTCGATATCGCCGCGGCAACATCCCTTATCGAAGAGTTCCGGGGAGAGGATCCTTCGGTGGTGATCGTCAAACACACCAACCCTTGCGGTGTTGCGCAGGCACCGACACTCGTGGAGGCCTACCGCAGGGCCTTCTCGACCGACACGCAGGCTCCGTTCGGCGGCATCATCGCCTTCAATCGTCCTCTCGACATGGATACTGCCATGGCGGTCAACGAGATATTCACCGAAATCCTTATCGCTCCCGCTTTCGGGGAGGGCGTACTCGATCTTCTGATGAAGAAGAAGGATCGTCGTCTTGTGCTGCAGAAACAGCCGCTTCCGAAAGGCGGATGGGAGTTCAAGTCAACTCCTTTCGGCATGCTGGTGCAGGAGCGCGATGCCAGGATCGTTGCCGTCGAGGATCTGAAGGTGGTTACCAGACGGCAGCCTACCGAAGAGGAGCTTTCCAACCTGATGTTCGCCTGGAAGATCTGCAAGCATATCAAATCGAACACCATTCTGTATGTGAAGAACCGACAGACCTACGGTGTGGGTGCAGGGCAGATGTCGCGGGTCGATTCATCGAAGATCGCACGCTGGAAGGCCTCGGAGGTCAGTTTGGACCTGAACGGTTCGGTTGTGGCTTCAGACGCGTTTTTCCCGTTCGCCGACGGCCTGCTTGCCGCAGCCGAGGCCGGTGTGACCGCGGTGATCCAGCCGGGCGGTTCCATCAGGGACAACGAGGTGATCGAGGCCGCCGATGCAAACAACCTGGCCATGGTGTTTACGGGGATGAGGCATTTCAAGCACTGACGTTTGATACCCGCGCCCCTTACGGGGCTTGGCAGAGGAACGGA
>NZ_JBAWHG010000009.1:0-22791 GCF_049593655.1 Chlorobium sp. | reverse complement strand
CGCAATTGCCGATACAAGGCCAGTCTTTCAGCTTCGGTTTGCATAACATCCTCCTTTTCTATGGGTTACACTACGGTGTCCTCCATATATTCTAACTCAGGATGCTATCTATTGTGCCATGCTGAAGCTAAATCAAGGCGCAACCATTATATAACGTAAGTAAATGAGGTAAACAGGAATAGGGGGCGCAGTTCAATAGCGTAGAAGATTGTATTTTGCAGTTCAGTGAGAAAACAAAAGATGTGTGCTGGCAGCGTTTGAAAAGAAAAAGACAAGAAAGCCAAATGCCACGAGGAGCGAGACTTGACACATCGGGAACGCTGCATCATGTAATGGTGCGGGGAATCGAACAGGGACATATCGTTCGGGACGATAGCGACAGTGTGGAATTTCTTTGCCGTTACCTTCCGGTCCATGGCCTTGAAGTCGCACACGTGGGGAGACCACTGGGACGAAAACAACTGCCGGCCGGCACAGGAACAACCGGGGAGCGGATTCGGTCGCCCCTGTGTACGCCTATCCCGAAGGTGTCTCCGGCTACGGTACCTGGAACCAGAGCGGCAACGTCATGGAGTGGTGCAGCGTCCGGCACGACGAAACCGATTCCGCAAGCGCTTCATCCGGTGAAGAGTCACTCCGCCAGGAACGGGGCGGCTGCTGGCGTTACCCCGACAAGTTCGCCTTCCGCTGTTCGCAGCGCTCGTTCGTGGTTTCCAAAGCGGTCAACGATTTCCGGGGATTCCGGCTGGTGTTGCCGGTACAGGCGGGGGAGTGTGAATGCCGAGGGGACGCTCACAACTACGTAAACTAAATGCAACTTCAGAACGTTTTGAAACTGCCGAGGGGACGTTCACAACTAATTAAACTAAATGCAACTTCAGAACGTTTTT
The DNA here is from genome assembly GCF_049593655.1 of Chlorobium sp. Taxonomy (NCBI): domain Bacteria; kingdom Pseudomonadati; phylum Chlorobiota; class Chlorobiia; order Chlorobiales; family Chlorobiaceae; genus Chlorobium; species Chlorobium sp. Next base: position 21,901 of record NZ_JBAWHG010000009.1, on the reverse strand, counting down.
GTGTATATCGAAATAACTCTATAAAGTATTTTTTTATAATATTATAGCCTGAAACCTGTATTCGGTATTCAGGAGACCGTTTTGCCGGTAACGTAGCGGTGAATGAGACTCGATACGAGAGTCTGGTAAGGAATGCCTTCTTCCAGGGACTTTGCCTTAAGCCGGTTCAGGTCGCTTTCGGATATTCGGATGTTGATCCGCTTGTTTTTATTCGAGGTATTGCGAGCGTAGGCCTCATACTCCTCCTTGAGCTTTTTGAACTCTTCGACCGATCGCCATTCATCCTGTTCATAGGAACGAAGGATATCTTCTTCGCTGTCATCGTTCTTCTGCGTCATCATTTTTTTCTTTCAGATAGTGTTTCGTGCCTTTCATGCCCGGAATGCGGGGATGAGGCCGATTATGCGTTCGCTTTTCGTGAGGATCGCGGCTTGTTAGCGTTTCGGCTCGTATTCCCGGTCGATTCGTTCCTTGAGGAATATTTTCAAAAGCGAATGATAGTGACGCTGGTATTCGAGATGGGTTTATCCTATGCCCTGATGGCTCCGCTTCTTGGGGTATCGGCATCGGCGGTATGCCGGATTATCAAAACAGCTGCCGCTGCCGACGGAAAAAGCTGAAAAAGAAAAACCAGATAGAAGTTTCCGGACGGTAAGTTTTTTCTGAGCAGGCTCGCTTAACGTAAATCGCTGATTTCGACTACCTTTTCTCCGGAATGCAACAGTTCGGCAGCTTTATCAAGGGTTTTTTCCAGCACTTCCCGCATTCTTGCATTCGATGTGTTTCCGCAAGTCACCCAGAGGATCTGAGGTGGGATGCCATGCTGTTCGACAAGTTTGAGGAAATCCGAATCTTTGCTCATGATGACTGCGTCGGCTTTTCGTGCCTCGTAAAATACTGTTTGGTCATCTGATTGCTGCAAATTCAGACTGCTCAATGATTGTGCCTGAATCGTTCTGTAATTGCGGTTGATCCAGGCCGCCAGAGAAGGAGACTGGTGCGCATCAATCCAGATGATCATGCCGCAATCACCGGATGGTCGAGTTTTTTGCTGGCATATTTCAATGCCGCCAGAATATCCTCTTTTTCAAGATCGGGTAATTCCTCAAGTATTTCATCCTGATTCAGGCCTGCGGCAAGGAGGTCAAGGATGTCGATTACCCTGATTCGCAGTCCACGTATGCATGGACGCCCGCCGCACTGATCAGGGTTGATGGTAATCCGCTTTTGCCACTCGTTCATATCAGTCAAGCCGATTTGTTTTTTCTTTTCCGGGGTAACTATGACAAAATAACGAAATGGTTTGTAAATCGTTCAAATCAGAAGGGCGGCTTAGGGACGTCATTATGCAACACAAATAACTATACCGGGTGATGGCTGCAGCCGTAAGCCTGTATTCGGTATTCAGGGGGCCGTTTTGCAGGAAACGCAGCGGTGGATGAGGCCGATTATGCGTTCGCTTTTCGTGAGGATCGCGGCCTGTTGCGTTTTGGCTCGTATTCCCGGTCGATTCGTTCCTTGAGGAACATTTTCAAAAGCGACTGATAGGGCACATCCCTTTCGTTGGCAAGCACCTTGATGCGGTTGAGCATCTGCTCGGGAAGCCGGAGCGAAATGGTTTTCATGGTCGGCTTCAGGTCGGGGAAGATTGCGGTTCCCGCTTTTTCCCAGTCGATGTATTCCGACGAGTCATGCGTGGCCCAGAATTCCCGTTCATCCTGTTCACTCCTGAATTCAGGAACTGTTTTTTTCTGCTTTTTCATAGCTGGGTAGCTCCTTCCTGTTCATAATTCCCGCGATGAAATGATTCTGATCTTGTCTTTTCTGAGCGTGAAGACGACAAAGAGTCTTCTTCCTGCATTTGTTTTGCCAAGGGCAAACCATCTTCTCTCCACTCCGGAGTGCTTCATATCATCGGCGACGATCAATGGCTCGTTGAAGAAGATATCTTCCGACTCGGAGTTTGCTACTCCATGTTTTCCGGGATTTTTTGAAAGATTGCCTTCATCCCATTGGAACCCGGTGATGCCTGTAAAACGATCCATGACGCTGTGTATATTGCTGAAATATACAAAGTGGTGGGGAAAAGGGCAAGTGATGCTCTTGAAGAAGCGGTTCGCAGGCTGTCGCAGCCGGAAGCATGTCTTCGGTATTCAGGAGGTCGAAGTGCAATCGGATCAAAGAGTTTATTTTCAGTTGAAAAAAGTCAGGGGGAGCGGTACAAACTCCTGAAAACCTGAAAGAGCATCTCATGCCATGGACCGGAAGAGGTGAGACTCGACGTGCCGGAACCGCTGCATCATCCGATAATCCGTGGGATCGGGCAGGGTTTCGAAGACCTCTGCCGAATGCCGCCCGTGCGGGTCGCCGCCAAATCCATCTCTGGTTCAGGATCAAGGAATTTTATCCTGAACGTTTGTCGAACTTCTTCTTTTTCTTATACTTCAACCGTACAAGTGGTGTTCGTCATTGAGAGATGACGGGCTTAAAAGGGAATCCGGTGCAAGTCCGGAACAGTACCCGCTGCTGTAATCCCGCTTTGGCCGCAAGGCCCATGAAGTGGTTTGCCGATAATGTCACTGTCCCGCTTATATCGGGATGGGAAGGCCGGCAAAACCCAGGGAAAGTCAGAAGACCTGCCGCATTTTTTTTTAACGCTTCGGGAATAAAGCAACATAATACCATGAATCACACCTCCGTTCCGCCCTCGGGAACAGGCTGGTTTCGTGCATTGCGACGGGCGATGCGCAACTGGCTGTTCGAACCGCTTCTGAGACACTTCACCATTTTCGTGCAAAACCATTCATTCGGGCCGCCGTTCGGTTTGCCGGTGCATTTTCTGACGATCGGCGCCGGTACCGGATGCTCTTCCCTCCGGAATTATCCGCCGTTACTGTTTCAGGCCGCATGGATTGATCTTTCCTGCTTTGATGTCTGTCCGGATATGGGCAACTGCCGATGGTTTGCCTGTGAAACATTTGCCTGTGAATCGTTTGCCCTTGAAGGTAATACACTGACCAGTTTTCCTCTCTGGAGAAACAGTTGAGTGGCAGGAAGGCCGGGGCGGGAAACTATCTGCCGGGCATGACGCGCGGTCCGCTTAAATCGCTCGACGGTATGGCCTCGATGTTAAAAAATTCATGGGCCGGATTGTTTATCCCGCTGCTCATGGCGGTGATCCTGTTGCTGCCCGGCGGAGCCGAAACGATTGTGGAAATAGTGAACCCGCATCAACATGACCAGGAATGAGAGCATCTGAAGTGAACATGATCCGGATCGACGACATTCGCAAACGTTATGGAAGCGTTCAGGCTCTTGACGGTGTGTCGTTTACGATTGGAAAAGGCGAAATTTTCGGGCTTTTAGGGCCGAACGGCGCAGGAAAAAGCACCCTGATACGCATCATGACCGGTCTTACGCGCGCCGACAGCGGCAGTGCGGCCATCGGCGGAGATGATGTCGGCGGCAAGTCGTTTCAGATCAAATCGCTGATCGGCATCGTTCCGCAGGAAAACAATCTCGACCGTGAACTGACGGTCGAAGAGAACATGCGGATTTATGGGAAACTGTACCGGATTGACAATCTCCGGCAGCGAATCGGTGAGGCTCTCCGTGATGTGGAGCTGCTTGACCGGCGTGATGCTCTTGTCAGCGGATTGTCCGGAGGCATGAAACGCCGTCTGATGGTTGCCCGTGCGCTCCTGAACGATCCGGCAGTCCTGTTTCTCGACGAACCATCCATCGGTCTCGATCCGCAGATCAGACGCCAGCTATGGCAGATTGTCCGAAAAATCGGAAAATCGGGCCGAACCGTCTTTCTGACTACCCATTACATCGAAGAGGCGGAAATGCTCTGTGACCGCATCGGGATTCTGCGCAAGGGCCAATTGATGGTCCTTGACACGCCATCGGCATTGATGAACATGGTCGGAGCCTATGCCGTGGACCAGATCGACGATGCCGGCAACCTGATTCAGCATTCCGCCAACAGCCGGGAGGAGGCGCATGAAATCGTCTGCGGTCTGGAAAATGGCGGAACGGTAAGAAAAACCAATCTTGAAGATGTTTTCATAAAATTGACCGGAGAACGAATCGAATGAACCTGACCGGCTGGTATCCCGTGTTTCTGAGGGAAATGCTGCTTTTTAAGAGAAAGCTGCTGAAGGTGAGTTATCTGGTGTCGGCCATGATGGTGCCGCTGATCTACCTGATCGTTTTCGGTTTCGGTCTTGGCCGCAACGTGCATCTTTCCAGCGGGGACTATCTTGCTTTTCTGATTCCCGGACTGGTCGCCATGAGCTCCATGACCAATTCATACAGCTGGATCGCCGGAGCCCTTAATCTGAACCGGGTCTATTTCAAGACCTTTCAGGTGCTCGTTCAGGCCCCGATTACAGCAGGCGGCATCATGCTTGGCGAGGTTCTTGCCGGCATGGTCAAAGGGCTTTTCGCCGCCTCGCTCCTGATCGGCATGGGCCTGTTTCTGCACGGTTCGTTCACCCTGACCCCGTTTCTGCTTCTGGCTACCCTGCTGAACTGTTTCATGTTTGCCTGTCTTGGCGTGATTATCGGCATGGTGGCCAAAAGTCATGAAGAAACCTCGACGTACAACAATTTCCTGATTCTTCCCATGTCGTTCTTCAGCGGCACCTTTTTCCCGCTGGACCGAGTTCCTGTGGTATTGAAGTGGTTCATTTACCTGTTTCCGCTGAGCCATACGAATATCCTGATACGCAAGACCTCGTTCGATACCCCGGCACTCGTCTCCTTGCTGGCGATGGGCGTCTACACGCTTGTTTTTCTTGTGGTCGGGACGCGATTGATCAGTAACTACGGCGAATGAATCTGCGGACGGGTTTTGCTGAACAGGCTGATGGGTGAAGATCGTGAGCAGTGAGTGGTGGGCGGTGAGCAGGAGCCGGAAGCGTGGCGGTGGTGGATGCGGTCAATCCTGCACGGCGTTAAAATCGTTGACGGTTATTGAATTATTTTTTTACATTCGTTTGAACTGTTCTTTTTTTACTGATGAAGCTGGATACCCCATAAAAAGGGTTTAATAGGGAATCACGTGAAAATCGTGAGCTGACGCGCAACTGTAAAGCCGACCGAGTGTTGTGCAGCGTTATACCACTGTTCCGAACGATGCGGAATGGGAAGGTGCTGCAGAACCGGCAAGCCAGGAGACCTGTCCCGCTTCTTTTCTTGTAACATGCTTTCGCGGAACAAAGCATTTATGAGCGATTACGGCTTCAGGTGCTTCTTCCTGCAGGCTTCTATCCCTCCTACGATTCTTTTCCCGCGTAAGCGTACAAAACGGTTGGTCAACACACCACAGACGTATGCTTACACACGCACTTGGCTATCCTCGTATCGGCGCCTCCAGAGGCATGAAAAAAGCCTGCGAACGCTATTGGTCGGGCGCTCTCGACGAAACGGCCCTGCTTGCAGCTTCGCTTGACGAAAAACAGTATCGCTGGAAGGTTCAGCAGGATGCCGGAATGGACCTGATACCGAGCAACGACTTCTCCCTCTATGATCAGGTTCAGGACATGAGCTTCATGCTCGGCGCGGTTCCTGAACGCTACGCGCCACTCCGGCAGCATCTCTCCGATCTCGATCTCTACTTCGCCATGTGCCGGGGCTACCAGCAGTCCGGTTTCGACGTGAAGGCGATGGAGATGACCAAATGGTTCGATACCAATTACCACTACCTTGTTCCGGAATTCACCGCAACGCAGCACTTCTGCTACTCTTCGCGGAAAGCCGTCGAAGAGTTTCTCGAAGCCAAAGCATTCGGGGTGGCTGCGCCGAAGACGGTCCTGATCGGGCCGATGAGCTATCTCCTGCTCGGACGGGAGAAAGGGGAGGGCTTTCACCGTCTCGATCTCATCGAGCGCCTGCTTCCGGTTTATGTGGCTATTCTCGAGGATTTGCGCCATGCCGGCTGTTTCTGGCTGCAGTTCGACGAACCTTTTCTGGTAACCGATCTCGACGGGAAAACGCGCGAGGCTTACCGTGAGGTCTACCGGTATCTGAAGCAGCATTTTCCGGATATGCATTTTCTGCTCGCCACCTATTTCGAAGGTCTCGGCGACAATCTCCGGACGGCGCTCTCACTGCCGGTCGATACCCTGCATGTCGATACCCTGCGCGGCTTTCCTGATCTTCCGCTTCTCTTCGATCTTCTTCCCGCAGCCATGAACCTTTCGCTCGGGCTCATCGACGGAAGGAACATCTGGAAAGGCAGGCTCGAAGAGTCTCTCGGCCTGCTCGGTCTGGCCGTAAAGTCGCTTGGCGGAGAGCGCGTCATGGTTTCCTCGTCGTGCTCGCTGTTGCATGTTCCATACGATCTCGAGCTCGAGCCCGAAAACGGTCCGCTGCCGGGTTTTCTCAGGCCATGGCTTTCCTTTGCGCGCCAGAAGCTCGATGAAATCCGGCTGCTTGCCGATCTTATGGGCGAAGAGGTTTCGGACGGGGCTTTCCATGCGCTTTCCGACCATCTGAAGGCGTCGGACGAGCGGGCGCATTCACCGTTTCTTTCCAACGAGGAGGTATGCAGACGGGTCGAGGCATTTGCCGGTCGGAAGGTCGGCAGGCCTGAACCCTTTCATGAGCGGGCGGTCATTCAGGAGGAGCTGCTGCATCTGCCGCTCCTTCCTGTCACGATGATCGGCTCGCTGCCGCAGACGCCCCGGCTTCGTTCGCTGCGCAGGCGGTACCGGGAGGGTGCTCTTTCCCTGGAGGAGTACGAGTCGGCAGTAAGGGAGCTTATCGCCGATGCGATTGCGTGGCAGGAGTCGGCGGGCCTCGATGTTCTGGTTCACGGAGAGTTCGAGCGCACCGATATGGTGGAATATTTCGCCGGGTACCTCAACGGGGTGGCCTTTACGGCAAACGGATGGGTGCAGAGTTACGGGACCAGAGCCGTGAAGCCTCCGGTCATTTACGGCGACGTCAGCAGGAAAGGGCCAATGACCGTCGAGTGGACGGTGTATGCACAGAGCCTGACGACGAAGCCGGTCAAGGGGATGCTGACCGGTCCTGCGACGATCCTGAAATGGTCGTTCGTCAGGGATGACCAGCCGCTGCATGAGACCGCCATGCAGGTGGCTCTTGCCCTGCGCGATGAGGTTCTCGATCTCGAGATGGCCGGGATAGGCATCATTCAGATCGACGAGCCGGGAGTCCGGGAGGGGTTGCCGCTCCGGAACTCCTTGCGCCAGGAGTATCTGGAATGGGTTGTCAGGGCCTTTGCCCTTGCCTCAGGCGGCGTCGCTCCCGCAACCCAGATACATACGCACATGTGCTACGCCGATTACGCCTCCATTCTCGACGCCCTCGTCCGGATGGATGCCGACGTGCTGACCATAGAGACGGCCCGTTCCGATATGGGGGTACTGGCCGCTTTCGCGGCCTCCGGCTATCAGAACCAGCTCGGCCCCGGTATTTACGATATTCACTCCCCCCGGATTCCGTCGACGCAGGAGATGCAGCAGCTGCTGGTCAGGGTGCTGCAGTTTTTCGGGCCGGAGCAGATATGGGTCAATCCCGATTGCGGTCTGAAGACACGGAGCTGGGATGAGGTTCGTCCCGCGATCAGGCGGATGGTTCAGGCCGCCAGAAAGCTTCGGCGGCATCTGCCATTGCGCGATCGAATGGAGGTCGGCCGCTGAGAGGAGAAAGGATTTTATTAATCGCAACAGGATATTTGCCATGGATGCCACTGTTTTCAGGGAGATGATCAAGCGTGACGGACGAAAGGAGCCGTTCGACGCCGAAAAGATCGTATACGCTGTTTTTCGCGCCTTGCGGGCCATCGGAAAGGCAGACCGTACGAAAGCGGCGGGGATTGCCGGAGATGCCATCAGGCAGCTCGAGAGCGAGATGGGCGACAGGATTCCCTCGGTCGAGGAGATGCAGGATACGGTGGAAAAAACGCTTTTTCTGCACCGGGAGTTCGATGCGGCCAAAGCCTATATCATCTACCGGCACCAGCACCAGTACATGCGGGACGCCAGGGAGATTTTCACCAACATCGACCTGGTCGACAGCTATCTCGACCTCGAAGACTGGCGGGTCAGGGAGAGCGCGAACTCCTCCTGGTCGCTGCAGGGGCTCAACCAGCACATCTCGACCATTGTCAGTGCCCAGTACTGGCTGAACCGCATTTACCCTCCGGAAATCAGCGAGGCGCATACTTCGGGCGTCATGCACATCCACGATCTGGGTTTTCTGAGCGTGTACTGTGTCGGCTGGGATCTCGAGGATCTGCTGCTCAGCGGATTCACGGGAGTCAACGGGCATGCGGCCAGCAGACCGGCCCGTCATCTGCGTTCGGCGCTCGGCCAGATCGTGAACTTTTTCTACACCATGCAGGGCGAAGCTGCCGGAGCGCAGGCCTTTTCGAATTTCGATACCCTGCTGGCTCCCTTCATCAGATTTGACCGGCTCGATTACGACGGGGTCAGGCAGTGCCTTCAGGAGTTCTTTTTCAACATGAACGTACCGACCAGGGTCGGTTTTCAGACGCCCTTCACCAATGTGACCCTCGATCTTACGGTGCCGGCGGCGCTCAAAGACCGGCCGGTCATCATCGGCGGTGAGCTGAAGGATGACTGCTATGGCGATTTTCAGCTGGAGATGGATCTTTTCAACCGCGCATACGCCGACGTCATGCTCGAGGGTGATGCCAACGGCGCCGTTTTTTCGTTTCCCATACCGACCTACAACATCACGAAGGGTTTCGACTGGGACAACCCGGTCTACGACGGGATATGGAAGATGACGGCCCGGTACGGGATCCCCTATTTCTCGAATTTCGTGAACTCGTCGATGAGCCCCGACGATGTGCGCAGCATGTGCTGCCGTCTCAGGCTCGACAAGCGGCAACTGCAGAAAAAGGGAGGGGGGCTGTTCGGATCGAACCCCCTGACCGGTTCTGTCGGCGTCGTGACCATGAACCTGCCGAGAATCGGCTACGAGTCGAAAGGGGAGTCCGAATTGTTCGAACGGCTTTCGCATGCGATGGAACTTGCCAAAAGCAGCCTTGAAATAAAACGGAAAGTTGTCGAACGCCTTACCGGGGAGGGGTTGTACCCCTACTCCCGTTTTTATCTGCGCAATCTCCACGAGAAAAACGGACGGTACTGGGACAATCACTTTTCGACCATCGGTATCACCGGCATGAACGAGTGCTGCCTGAACTTTCTCGGCTGTACGATCGCAGAGCCCGAAGGGCAGGAGTTCGCCCTGCGGGTCATGGATTTCATGCGCGAGCGCCTGGAAGCGTTCCAGGAAGAGACCGGCAACATCTACAATCTCGAAGCCACCCCGGCGGAAAGTACGGCGTACCGTCTTGCCCGTATCGACAAGAAGCGGTATCCGGATATCGTTACCGCAAACGAAGCGGCCGTCAGGGGGGGAGCCGAGCCCTACTACACCAATTCGACGCAACTGCCGGTCGGATACACCGACGATCTGTTCGAGGCCCTCAGGCTGCAGGACGAGTTGCAGTCGCGATATACCGGCGGTACGGTTTTCCATGCGTTCGTCGGAGAGCGAGAGATTCCCCACGAAGGGGTCAAGCGGTTCGTGAAAACCGTAACCGACAATTTCACGCTGCCCTACGTGACGCTTTCGCCGACCTTCAGTATCTGCCCGACGCACGGCTACCGTTTCGGCGAGCATGAGTATTGCCCGCAATGCGCCGCCGAAGGGATCGAGCAGTCCTGTACGGTCTATACGCGTATTGTGGGTTACCTCAGGCCGGTCGAACAGTGGAATGCCGGCAAACAGAGCGAGTTTCTTGACCGGAAACTCTTTGCCGAGCGGAAGATGGATGCGGGGGTCGTTCATGTTTCGGAGCCGGAGATATGCTGAAGCCTGCGTCCCCCGGCAGCGACGCGGGCCGGAGCCTTCCGGTCGGCGGTTATCTGTCGCAGAGTTTTATCGATTATCCGGGCTGCATTGCGGCGGTGGTTTTTACGGCCGGCTGCAATTTCCGCTGTTCCTACTGCCACAATCCCGAACTGGTGGAGCCGGAGAGAACCGGCGTGAACCGTCGGATTCCGTTTCATGAAGTGGTGCGGCTTGTCGGGCGTAACCGTTCCTGCCTCGACGGTGTTGTCGTTACCGGAGGCGAGCCGACCATGCATGCATCCCTTCCGGAATCGCTCCGCACGTTCAGGAAGCTCGGCCTGCTCGTCAAGCTCGATACCAACGGATCCTATCCGGATATGCTCGATCTGCTCCTGCAGGAGCGGCTCGTTGACTGCGTCGCTCTCGACATCAAGGCGCCGTTGCGGCCCCGCCGCTATGAGGAAGTTGCCGGGATTCCCTGTTCCGAGGCGATGATGGAGCGTATCGGGCGCTCCTGCTCGCTGCTCCTGAATTCCGGCATCGACGTGGTTTTCCGGAGTACTCTCCTGAAAGGGATTCATGCTTCGGAAGATGTGGAGGAGATGGCGGCCCTGGCGGCTGACCGCCTCGTCCTGCAGCGGTTCCGGCCGGAGAGAACGCTCAGGCCGCTTGCGGCGGGAGCGTTCAGCGACAGGGAGCTTCACGCTCTGGCTTCCCGCTACAGCTGCGTGGTCTGCAGCTCCGGCTGAGCGCCTGTTCTTTTTGTGTTTTGATTTCGTAAACCTGAAAACGTATCACGTATGCTAAAAAAAATTATTCCGGCACTGTCGCTGCTTTTATGCGCAAGCCCGCTGTATGCTGCCCATCCACTCGTTTCCGACGATACCGGGACGCAGGGTCAGGGCAACTGGCAGCTGGAACTGAACAGCGAGTTTTTTTCCGACAGGGAGCGTGAGGGGGGCATTACACAGAAAGAGAGCGGGGGCGAGGTATCGGCTGCGCTTTCCTTCGGGTTGTCCGACCGTATCGATCTTGTCGTCGGCTGTCCGCTCGCATGGTACGAGGTGAAGGAGGACGGCGTTGTCGCTGCCGATGAGAGCGGGATCGGCGATCTGTCGGTTGAACTGAAATGGCGCTTTTTCGACGACGACCGGAGCGGATTCAGTCTCGCGCTGAAGCCGGGTCTCTCTCTGCCCACCGGGGATGAGCACAAAGGGCTCGGCAGCGGCGAGATCTCCGGGGGAGTTTTGCTGATAGCGACCAAAGAGTCGGGCCCGCTGACGCTGCATGCCAATGTCGGCTACACCCGTAACGGTTACGCGCTGCAGGAAGACGAGGAGGGATTGCGCAGGGATATCTGGAGCGCATCATTTGCCGGAGAGTACGAGCTGAGCGAAAAACTGCGCGCTGTGGCCGATATCGGCATGGCGACCAACGAGGAGAAGGGAAGCGCCGAGCATCCGGCTTTTCTGCTCGGCGGCCTGATCTACAGCGCTTCCGAAAATCTCGATCTCGATTGCGGCTTCAAAGCCGGCCTGAACGACGCGGAAACCGACAGCACGTTTCTGGTTGGTATGGCAACCCGTTTTTAAACAAGGAGAAACAACATGAAAACAATCCTTCGGCCTTTCGCGCTCTTGTCGCGTTCCATTTTTCTGGCTCTTTTCGCCCTTTTTCTCTGGAGTCCTGATGCCCATGCCATGCATATCATGGAAGGGTTTCTTCCTCCTTCCTGGAGCCTTTTCTGGTGGGTGCTGACCCTGCCGTTTCTTGTGCTGGGATTCCGCTCGCTCCGGAAAATCGTCGATGCCAATCCCCGCATGAAGCTGCTGCTCGCCATGGCGGGGGCCTTCGCGTTTGTACTCTCATCCCTGAAGATTCCCTCGGTAACCGGAAGCTGTTCCCACCCGACCGGCGTGGGGCTGGGCGCGGTATTGTTCGGGCCTTCGGTCATGAGCGTACTCGGCGTTATCGTGCTGCTCTTCCAGGCATTGCTGCTGGCGCATGGAGGTCTTACCACGCTCGGGGCCAACGCCTTTTCCATGGCTATAGCCGGCCCCTTTGTCTCTTACGGGATTTACCGGCTCATGCTAATATCGAAGGCGCCGGCGTGGCTTGCGGTATTTCTTGCCGCGGCTATCGGGGATCTGATGACCTATGTGGTCACCTCGCTGCAGCTCGCCCTTGCCTTTCCCTCCGTTACCGGCGGTATCGCGGCATCGCTGGGAAAGTTCATGACCATTTTCGCACTGACCCAGGTGCCGCTGGCCATCAGCGAGGGAATCCTGACGGTCATGGTGTTCAGCGCGATCAGGGAGTACGCCTCGGAGCTGTTTCCGACTTCGGGAACGCTTGCAAAGGAGGGTGTGTGATGAGTGAATCCAAAACAAAACAGAACGGTCCGATGAAACATATCGTATTGATCGCCATTGTCGTTGCGCTTGCCGCAGCGCCGCTGATGAGCCTGAAGCATGCCGAGTTCGGCGGGGCCGACGGTCAGGCCGAAGAGGCCATAACGGAGCTGCATCCGGAGTACAAGCCCTGGTTCGCGCCCTTCTGGGAGCCCCCGGGCGGGGAGGTCGAAAGTCTGCTTTTTGCACTTCAGGCCGCTCTCGGCGCGGGGGTGCTGGGTTATGGTCTGGGCTTCCTTCGCGGCAGACACGACGGCAGCGAACCGGCATGATCACGCTTGACCGCTATACGGCGGCCTCACCGCTCAGCAGGGTTGACCCGCTCGTGAAGCTCTCTTTCGCGCTCCCGCCGCTGCTGCTCTGCCTCTGGGCCGACCGCATTGCGCTATCGCTGCTCGTGCTGCTTTCGATGGGGGCGGCGACGGTTTTCGCAGGAAGGGTCTCCGCGCGTATCTTCATCGGTCTGCTTGCGCTTCCCCTGGCGTTTCTTGTTGCGGGAGCGGCAGGGGTGGCTGTCGATTTCAGTCCCGATCCGGACCGGTTTGCCGTCGCCATGCCGGTTGGCGGCGTTTACGCCGGTCTGACGGCGTCGGGACTCGACAGGGCCCTTCGGCTGTTTTTCCGGGCCATGGGGTCGGTTTCCTGCATGTATTTCATCGCGCTTACCACCCCTCCCGAAACCCTTTTTCATGCGGCGCGGCGGCTGCGCGTTCCGGAGCTCCTTATCGAGATGGCAGGCCTCGTCTACCGGTTTCTCTTCATTCTGCTCGACAGCGCCGGACGGATCCGTCTGGCGCAGGAGTCCCGTCTGGGCTATGTCGATCTGCGGGCATCGTTCCGTTCGCTTGCGGCGCTTTCCTCGGCGCTTTTTCTCATGGCCGCAAGGCGCGCCGACGAGTGCTATACGGCGCTTGAATGCCGGGGTTATGCGGGGACGCTCAGGGTGCTTCACGAGCCTTGTGAACGGCCCCGTTCCTTTATGCTGCTGCTTGCCGGAGTTCACGGCCTGCTTGCCGCCGCCCTTTTGCTCATCTGGCGGTATCCGGAGATGTTTCCATGGTGACGGCTCAGACAATTCTTGAAGCCCGGGAGCTGCACTACACCTATCCGGACGGTTCGCAGGCATTGAACGGCGTCGATTTCAGGGCGGAACGGGGGAAGCTCACCGCGCTGCTCGGCAGCAACGGCGCGGGCAAATCCTCGCTGCTCCTTGCCTGCAACGGGATCGTCCGGCCGCAATCCGGAACGGTGCTTTTCAGGGGGGTTCCTGTGTCCTACAGCCGGAAAGGACTTGCCATGCTGCGCCGTCAGGTGGGAATGGTGTTCCAGAATCCCGATGTCCAGCTTTTTTCGAGCAGCGTTTTTCAGGACATCTCCTTCGGACTCTGTAACGAGGGGCTGCCGGAAGATGAAATCCGGAAGCGCGTTGCCGTGGCCATGCGGAATACCGGGATCGAGGCCCTCGAGGGCAAGCCGGTGCACCGGCTGAGCTTCGGTCAGAAAAAAAGGGTCGCCATGGCAGGGGTGCTCGCCATGGAACCCTCTCTCCTGCTTCTTGACGAGCCGACCGCGGGTCTCGATCCGAAAGGCGCGGCGGAAATCATGCAGCTCGTCAAAGCCATGCAGCGGCAATCGGGCATGTCGGTGATTATCGCCACGCACGACATCGAAATGGTGCCGCTTTTCTGTGATCACGTCTGTGTCATGGAAGCCGGCAGGGTTCTTTTCGAAGGCTCGCCGGAGGAGGTGTTCACCCGGAGGGATAAGGTGCGTCAGGCCGGACTTCGTCTGCCGAGGATCGGTCATCTGATGGAAATCCTGAAGGAAAAGGACGGTTTCCGGTTCAGCGAGGAGGCATTTTCCATTGGATCGGCAAGGAGGGCGATCAAAGAGTGGGGCAGGGAGCGATGACTCTTGCCGCTGTTTTTTTTATCCGGTATTTTTCTTATGTTCAGAACTGTTCTTTCGTCGTAGCTGGTGCCGGTTTAAAAGCCGGAGAATAGGGAAGTACGTGAAAGTCGTACACTGTACCCGCAACTGTACAACGGTATACTGCTGAAGTCGTTCATGGCCACATGCATGAGGGCAGCAGTCGTTTCAGGTCACTGCATCGTTTTCCGCCCAGGAAAACTGCGGGAAGGCCGGAACGGAGACAAGCCGTGATAGTCAGGAGACCTGCCAGTTATTTTTGCATTACAAGATCGGACTACGGGTTATAGTCGGGGCAAAGCTGTACTTCTTTTGCATTGCTTACCGTTTTGATCTTTTTGCAGGATACGATTCATGGGTTTGCCAGAACCGGCGCAGGACGTTTTCGTTCCCGGCGCGGTGTTCGTGGTTCCGGAAACGACTCCTGGAAAAACAGGTCGGCACTGCTCGAACCGTTATGCGCTGCCTTTTTAACCCCTGTCAGTTTATGTTTTTTTCAAACTGAAAACAGGACCAACATCGATGAACAAAAAAGTATGCCTGCTTGTGCTGGCCGGGCTGCTCTGCAGCAGGGGGCTTCTTGCCGAAGAGACGACGAAAAGCTTTACCGGCAGTGAACTGGTCGTTACCTCGAGCCGCGTCGAGGAAGAAAAGAAAAATGTAACAACGAACATTACCGTCATCAGCAAAGAGGAGATCAAACAGTCATCGGCAAAGGATCTCGGAGACCTGCTCGCGGAAAAAAACATCGGCGCCGTCGTAAAATACACGGGAACGCTGACTGGTATCGGAATCAGGGGTTTCAGGACGGAATCGCACGGCAACGATCTTATGGGTAAGGTACTCGTGCTGCTCAACGGTCGCAGGGCGGGCACGGGAAACCTCGCCAAGATTGCGGTCGGCGAGATCGAACGTGTCGAAATCATTCGTGGCCCGGCAGCCGTCCAGTACGGTTCCGCAGCCATCGGCGGCGTTGTGAACGTGATTACGGCGAAAGGGTCGGGCGTTCCGACGCTCTCGTTTGCCCAGGAGATCGGGAGCAGCGATTATACCCGGACAACGCTCGGAACCTCGGGGAAAGTCGGGAACCTGGACTTTTCGGGAAGTGTTTCACTTGCCGAAATGGGGGATTATAAAACCGGATCGGGAAAAACGTACTACAATACGGCATATGACGACCAGACCTCCGGCAGCCTGAACATCGGTTACGAGTTCACTCCCGGGCATAGAATCGGAGTGAACTACACCTATTTCAAGGTTGGCGATGGCGGTTCTTCAAGCTATCTGAGCCAGAACGATCTTGACGACTCGTTCGAAAAGGAGAATTATTCGACGGATATCGTGTACGAGGGACGGACTGCCGACAGCAGCCTCTCCTGGATGGCCAGATATTTTACCGGACGCGACTCCGATGTCTGGTACGACCCGACCGGAAGCAATCCCGATTACTGGGATGACGATACTCCGTACACGTCGGAAGTCGATCACAAGGGAGCCCAGGCGCAGCTGACGTACAATCACGACTTTTTCCGCGCCACGGCAGGCCTGGACTGGGTCAATTACGAAGAGGTCTCGACTCCTTATGCTCCGTACAAGTCTGAATACGATAACATGGCGGAGTTTCTGCTGCTCAACGGCTTTCTTTTCGACAAGCATCTGGTGCTTTCCGCCGGATTTCGTTACGATACGTATGACTTGACCTCCCAGGGCTATGAGGATTCGTCGGAATCGAGCCGTGATGCCGATAACTTCGTTATGAATTACGGTATTGCCTGGCATGTCGCTGACGGCATCAAGCTGCGGGCATCCTATGCCGAAGGGTTCAAGATGCCCGCATCGAGGGAACTGGCCGCCGATTACGTTTCTTATGGCATCAACTATGTCGGCAACGCCGATCTCGAGCCTGAAGAGAGCACAACCTGCGAAGTCGGCGTTGATGTTGCCGATGGCCGGTTCGCCTCCTCGTTAACCTGGTTCACCACGGATTTTAAAAACAAGATTCAGTCGGTCAGTCTCGGGAGCGGCGTTTCGTCCTGGGAAAATCTTGACGGAGCGAAGATTTCAGGATTCGAAGGCGACGTGTCGTATGCCTTTGAGCCGTTCGGCAGCAACTGGCAGTTCAGCCCCTATGCCAGCTTTGTTTATCTGACGGAATTCGAGGACGATTCGACGGGAGATCGCCTGCTCTATACCCCGGAATGGAACGCTACCGTCGGCTTGAGGATCAGCGACCGGAGAGGATTCAGCGGCGTGTTCAATCTTGCCTATACGGGAGAGTCGGATATAGAGGACTATGAAACGTCGTGGGCCGGAACGGTGATTACAAAGGGAGGGTTTGCGGTCGCGAACCTGGCAGCTTCAAAAAAATTCCAGCTTGACGAAAAGAAAGGCGGACGGGCTCTGACAATCAAGGGCGAGGTCAACAATCTCTTCGACCGCGATTACCAGTTCGTAAAGGGTTATCCGATGCAGGGCCGTTCGTTTACGCTTGGGTTGAGGGTTGATATTTAACAGATGAAGGATAAGGCTGGGGCCATAGCGGTGTTCGGCACGGCTTCGGACGTGGGCAAGAGCGTGGTGGCAACCGCGCTCTGCCGTATTTTTCGCAATGCAGGTGTCGATGTCGCCCCTTACAAGGCGCAGAACATGTCGAACAACTCCGGCGTCACGCCCGACGGTTTCGAGATAGGCCGGGCGCAGATCGCACAGGCAGAAGCGGCGCGAGTCGTGCCGACGGCCGACATGAATCCCGTGCTCCTGAAACCGAACTCCGATACCGGTGCGCAGGTGGTGCTGCAGGGGAAGGTGTGCAGCACCGAGAGCGCGAAAGGGTATTTCAGGGATACCTCGCTCTGGGCCGCCACGGCGCGTGAAAGTCTTGTGCGCCTCATGCATCGCCATGAGCTTGTGGTTATCGAGGGCGCCGGTTCATGCGCGGAAATGAATCTGTACCAGCGGGATTTCGTGAATTTCAGAACCGCGAGGGAGTCCGGCGCATCGGTGCTGCTTGTGGCCGATATCGACCGGGGTGGCGTGTTTGCCCAGGTTGTCGGGACGCTGGCGGTGATTCCTCCGGAAGACCGGGCACTGGTGAAGGGTGTTATCGTAAACCGGTTCCGGGGCGACATCGACCTGTTCCGCGACGGGGTGAGCTTGCTCGAGGAGATGGCCGGCGTGCCCGTGCTCGGGGTCATTCCCTATTTCAGGGGATTTTCCATCGACGCCGAAGATGCCGTGCCGCTCGCCTCAATGGTCGATCCCCAGGCCGAGCCGGAAACGGGCAAAACCGGCGTGGCTGCAGTGTATTTTCCCCATATTTCGAATTTTACCGACCTTTCGCCGCTTGAGCAGGATCCGGGTGTCGCCGTGCACTATCTGCACTATCCGCGTTCGCTCGATAACTACCGTATGCTGGTTCTGCCGGGTTCGAAGAACGTTCGGGGCGATCTGGCCTGGCTCCGCTCTCTCGGCTGGGAGGAGCGCATCAGGGAGTTCAGGGAGCGGGGAGGCGTCGTCGTGGGCGTGTGCGGCGGCTACCAGATGCTCGGCCGATCCATTGCCGACCCGTTCGGAATGGAGGGGGAGCCGGGCGCAAGCCCCGGTCTCGGCCTGCTCGACGTCGATACGGTGCTCGAACAGGAGAAGTGTCTCTGCAACGCTACAGGCGTACTTGAGGATGCGGGTGTGACGGGCCACGGTTACGAAATCCATATGGGCCGCACATCGCTTTCCGGCGCGTGCCGGCCATTCATACGGGTGCTCATGCGCAACGGCGAGACGACCTGTGACGGGGACGGGGCGCGGAGCGGGGACGGAAAGGTTATCGGCACCTATTTCCACGGCATTTTCGATGAGCCTCGGGTCAGAGAGTGGTTTCTCTCGCTTGCCGATCCAGGCTACCGTCCGGCGAGGCATGCCTGCAGCATGGAGGAGAGCTACGATCGGCTGGCCGAGCATTTTACCCGCCATCTCGATCTTGAAAAACTTTTCGCCATGATCGGCAGAGTGCAGGCCTGAACGATGAACAGTCTTTATTATCATGAACACGGCGGCCAATCCGAACGCCTTTCCGGAAGGATTCCTGCCGGGGAGCTGATCGATTTCAGCGTCAGCATCAGTCCGTTTTTTCCGCTTCGGGACCCGTTGCAGGTTGCCAGGGCCGATCTGCAGGCTTATCCCTCGATCGAGGGAAAAGGGGTGCAAGGGTTCTACGCCCGCAGGTTCGGGCTCGATGAGTCGTCGGTGATCGCCCTGAACGGCGCCATAGAGGGGATCTATCTGCTTCCGAGGGCGCTCGGCGTGCGGCGGATGCTGCTGCTCGAACCTTCGTTTTACGAGTACGGACGGGCAGCCCGAATTGCCGGCGCCGAAACCGGATTCGTCGGTCTTTCGGCCGTGAACGGGTTTTCCCTTCCCCCTGTCGGCGAACTTGCCGCCAGGCTGGAGCACTGCGATGCTTTTTTTGCCGCCAATCCCAACAATCCTACCGGTACGCTGTTTCCTCCTGAAGTGACCATGGCGCTTGCAAGCCGGTTTCCGGACAAGTGGTTTTTCGTTGACGAAGCTTTTATTCAGTTTCTGCCGGATTTTCCGGCGGTTTCACTGATGCAGCATACCCGGGCTTTCCGCAATATCGTCGTCGTGCATTCGCTGACGAAATTCTATGCGCTGCCGGGCCTGCGACTCGGCGCTATCATTGCCCATCCGGACACCATAGGCCGACTCTACGATTTCAAGGAACCCTGGACGCTCAATGCCGTCGCCGAAAGGGTTGCCGGCGAACTGGCAGACTGCCTGGTTTACGAAGCTGCCCTCCGCTCGATGATTGCCGGCGAAAGAGAGCGCCTTGCCGCCGCCCTGCCGGAAATCGATGGGGTGCGCGTTGCCGGGGGAGCGGCGAACTTCCTGCTCGCCCAGTGGCGCCGCTCGAGCCCGCTCGACGAACTGCTCTCGCATTTTCTGTCGCGGGGCATACTGGTGAGGGACTGCAGGAATTTCCATGGTCTCGAGGCCGGCTATTTCCGTTTTGCCGTCCGCACGCCGCAGGAGAACGACCGTTTTCTCGAAGCGCTTCGCGCCGTTCCGGCGCCGGAGCGGGTTTCCTGAAGGGCATGGTGAGCCTTGAATACCTGCTTCCGGCAGCGTTCCTTTGCGACCTGCTTTTCGGGGATCCCCGATGGATGCCGCATCCCGTCAAGGGTATCGGCCGGCTGGCGCTCGCCGCAGAGAAGGCGCTCAGGGCTTCGGGACTTCCGCTGAGGATTGCCGGCGTTCTCTGCGTGCTGGTCGTTGTGGGTGGCTCGGCAGGTTCCGCATGGCTTGTCGTTGCCGCCGCAAACCTGCTCCACCCCCTCTGCGGGGCCGCCGCAGCCATTTTTCTGCTGTACACCTCCATTGCCGTAAAAGATCTCGGCGATCATGCCGGTGCGGTGCGTGACGCTCTCGAGTCGGGGGATACCGGGCTTGCCCGTCTGAAGGTATCCTGGATGGTCGGACGGGATACGGCCGGGCTTTCGGAGGAGGGCATTGCGCTTGCCGCCACGGAGAGCGTTGCGGAAAATACCGTTGACGGGGTAACGGCTCCGCTTTTTTATGCGCTGCTTTTCGGGCCGGTCGGAGCAGTCGCCTACAAGGCCGTCAATACGCTCGATTCCTCGTTCGGATATCTGAACGAGCGCTACCGTGAATTCGGCTGGGCTTCGGCCAGACTCGACGATCTGGCCAACTGGCTCCCGTCGAGAATCACCGTGCTTGCGATAGCATTCGCGTCCGCAGTGAAGAGATTCGGGTTTTTTGATATCTTTAAGGCCGTCAGGCGCGGAGCCCGGCTGCACGCGAGCCCGAATGCCGGTTATCCTGAAGCGGCGTTTGCCGGTGCTCTTGGCGTGACTTTCGGAGGTCCCAGAAGCTATGGCGGAGTTGTCCACGAGGCGCCGCTGCTTGGCGTCGCCCGTAATACCTGCTCGGCGGATTCGGTGCGCAGGAGTATCGGGCTGATGCGGTTGACGGCAGTTGTTTTTCTTGCGGCAGGCCTCATGTCGAGGGTGCTCGCAGAGCGATTAAGGTAACCGGAAGGAACCGGGGAGTTCCTTGACGGGGGTTCATTAACGTCTAAAGAATCACAGATATGCAACAGCGCAGAATTCTTCTTTTCACCGGCAATGGCAAGGGTAAAAGCACGGCGGCTTTCGGCATGCTGGCCAGAGCGTTGGGCCACGGCATGCGCGCCGCGGTGATCCAGTTCGTCAAATCGGACGATGCGGTAGGGGAACAGCGGTTTTTCGGCGCTCTTGCGACAGTGAACTGGATGCAGTTCGGAAAGGGGTTTCTTCCGAGAGATCGAAACAGTCCGGCGATGGATGCGCACCGAGAGGCTGCGAGCAGAGGGCTTGAGGCGGCTCTGGGGGCGCTTGCCTCTCCGGAGTACGACGTCGTGCTTCTCGACGAGATATGCTTCGCACTCGGTAACGGGCTGATTCCCGTCGAGTCCATTCTGGCCGCACTCGGGAGCGCACAGGACGGAAAAATCGTGGTGATGACCGGCAGAAACGCTCCGCCGGCGCTCATCGCCGCCGCCGATACGGTCACGGAAATGACTCTGGTCAAACATGGCTACGAGCAGGGTATTGCGGCACAGAAAGGCGTGGAGAACTGAACGGCTCATGGAATCTTCTCATAGCTGCGCCGATAACCGCTTTACCCGGAGAGCCGCCGGCGGAGAGCGCCTGAAGATACTGCTGTTTCTGCTCGCGGTTCCGCTGCTCTGTGCGTTCTCCCTGCTTCTCGGACCTTCAGGCATAGGCATTCCGGACCTGTCGCAGCCGGCCGGCTCTTCCATCATGGCATTGCGGTTCGGCAGAATGCTGATGGGGCTGGTCGTCGGGGCTGCGCTCTCGGCATCGGGTATGGTGTTTCAGGCGCTGCTGCGCAATCCTCTTGCCGAACCCTATGTCCTCGGTGTAAGCGGAGGCGCCGGACTTGGTGCTACGATGAGCATTCTGGCCGGTTCTTCGCTCGCTCTGCCTCTGAACCTTCCCGTTACGGCATTCGTTTCGGCTGTGATCACCCTGATGGTGGTGTACGGCATCGCCAGCCGCGGGGCGGGAGGATCCCCTTCGGTATACAGCCTTATTCTCAGCGGCGTGATCGTCAGCTCGATATGTTCCAGCCTCATCATGTTCCTCGTGTCCACGGCGAGCGTCGAAGGGCTGCACAACGTGATCTGGTGGATGCTCGGCAATCTGCAGCCGGTTTCCCTGCAGCAGCAGGTGTTCTCTTCGGCCCTCGTGCTTCTGGGCATTGCCGGCATCTGGGTGCTCTCGACCCGCCTCAATGCGCTTACCCTTGGCCGCGAGATGGCCCATTTTCAGGGGATCAATGCGGGAGCGGTTATTGTAGCCGGTCTTCTGTGGGCAACGCTTCTTGCCGCGACGGCGGTTTCCATGGCCGGCATGATCGGCTTTGTGGGGCTTATCGTACCGCACGTCATGAGGGCGATGTTCGGACCGGACCATCGCCGCCTCGTGCCGCTTGCCTCGATCGGAGGCGGAACCTTTCTCGTGCTTTGCGATGCCCTGGCGCGCACGGTACTCGCTCCGCTCGAAATTCCGGTCGGTGTGGTCACGGCGATTGTAGGCGGTCCTTTTTTTCTGGTCATTCTGCAGCACAGGATGAAACAGGCGTGGAATTAGTCAGTGGGCAGT
>NZ_JBAWHG010000008.1:0-16903 GCF_049593655.1 Chlorobium sp. | reverse complement strand
ACCTGACGCTCGGACCACTTTTCCGATTTTCCTGACAGAAGGCCAGACTCCCCTGCCGGAATTCTCCCGACAAGGATGTCGCAAACAGTGACGGGCATGAGAGTTTCCCCGACATTGAGCGATCCGTCAAATAGCAATAACGCCTTTGCAGTCGGGGTAAGCGCTGCAGCCCCAGAACTGCTTGCCAGCGTTTTTTCCGGATTGCGCCGTGCGCAGGACGGTCGGTTTGCCGCATTGCGGACAGAGCGGAATGTGCAGAGAAGGGTCTGTTTTCTGCTTGACCCGATGGGCCAGCCGTGCGGTTGCGAGCTGTTCGCTGTAGCCGCCCTCTTCGATGAAACGGGTTTCGAGCGAGGCAATCTGCTGGTCGAGCAGAAAATTGGCCTGGTTGATCAAACAGATCAGGGCGTTGGCCCGCACGGCGGGGTCGGCGTGTTCGAGCCAGGGCGCATAGAGCATCCATCGTTCCTGATCCGTCAGATCCGACGTATCGGATAAATTGGGCGAATCCGCCTTGAATTTCCGGGGGACCTGCCGGACGGCAAGCGCTTCGGGGCAGTCGGGCTTCCACTGCCTGAGGCGGCGGTGTCGCAGATAGTCCTCGTAGTCGAGCAGCAGTTCTTCGAGGCTGGAGCGCGCGACGTTAAGCAGACGGAGCTCCGTTTGCGATGAGGTTGCCGAAGCGCGGCTGCCTTCGGCGATATTCTGTCTGCCGGATCTGGCAGCCTGTACCATCTGATCGGTCAGACGTGAGCGGGAATCAACAAACGCTTCGCAGAACCAGACAGTGGCATCATAAATGATCGTTGCCGTCTGAAAACTGCAGGTATCGCGATACCCGCCGCTGGGTCTCATTTTCGACATATCCCGGTCACTCTTTTTATGTGCCTGATACAAATATACTACGCTTTTACAAATAACAGGATACCTTTCATGCTCCGATCATGATTTCGCTGCGTCAGGAAATCCGCCGGCATGGGCTATGCCGGCAAGCGAGGCCATATCCGCCCTGCAGGTTACCAGATCGTCCCTGCTGAAATCACTGAGCTTCCGGTAGCCGCACGCGCGGGCCATAACCTGCATCAGGGCCGTGGTGTTCAGCAGGTAATTGCAAAGCCTTTCGGCAGCACTCCCTATCACCACCCGCTTCCTGAGAACAGGATCCTGCGTGGCGACACCCACAGGGCAGTGGTTGTTGCCGCATGCGCGCATGGAGACGCAGCCGATTGCCTGAATCGCGGCATTGCCGATGGCCACGGCGTCCGCACCGAGCGCGAGGGCCTTGAGATAGTCCGTTTCCGTGCGCAGGCCGCCGGTGATGACGAGCGAAACGCCCTTAGCTCCGCACCGGTCGAGATGCGCGCGGGCTCGGGCAAGGGCTGGAATGGTGGGTACGCCGGTGTGGTATTTCACGAGATCGGGCGACGCTCCCGTGCCGCCGCCCCGTCCGTCGAGAATGATGTAGTCCACGCCGGCGTCGAGCGCGAAGTCGATATCGCGTTCGATATGCTGGGCGGACATTTTGAACCCTATCGGAATGCCGCCGGTCGCTTCGCGTATCCCATCGGAGAAATCCCTGAAGTCCTCAGGGGTGGAGAGATCGGGAAAACGGGAGGGTGAAACCGCTTCCTCGAAAGGGCGAAGTCCGCGAGTTTCGGCGATCTCCTGGCTCACCTTCGCGCCGGGCAGAATGCCGCCGATTCCGGTTTTGGCGGCCTGGCCGGCCTTGAAATGGAATGCCTGGCAGCGTTTGACCTTATCGATGTTCCAGCCGAATTTTGCGGGCGCAAGTTCATAGAAATAACGGGAGTTCTCTCGCCGCTCATCCTCAAGCATGCCGCCTTCACCCGAAGCGATGCCGGTTCCGGCCATCTCGGCGCCTTTTGCCAGCGCGATTTTCGCTTCGCGCGACAAGGCACCGAAACTCATGTCGGTGACGAAAATTGGCATGGAAAGCCTGAGGGGGATGCGTGCGTTCGGCCCGATAACGACCGAGGTGTCCACCGGTTCATTCTCGAAAAGAGGCGCTCTTGAGAGTTGCGCCGTGAGCATCTGGATATCGTTCCACTGCGGAAGATCGACGAGCGGCACTCCCATCGCCGAAACATTGCCATGGGCCGGAAACGCCGGCGGCGGCGTAGCGGCAAGCTGGCGGATGTACCTGTTGAAGGGCTCTTCAGGAGTCTCTTTCGTGTCGGCGTAGGCGTGGCGGCTGCAGGGCTGCGGGTTCCGGTCGGCCCAGATGGCGACTTCGTTTTCGTCCACATAGACGGCGTTGTCCGCCTTGTCGATCCATGCCGGGAAGCGTTCGAGCCGTTCGTCGTTGTTGTATTCGCTTATGCCGGTATCGAACCGGTAGTCCCAGCCGTGTACGCCGCAGACCAGGTTCCTTGCGTCGATATGGCCGTCGGCCATAAGGGCTCCGCGATGATGGCACCGCCCGTAAAGTACCGAGACGCTTTCTCCGTAACGGACGACGACGAGATCAACGTTCAGCACCTGGGCGTAAACCGGTTTTTTCTCTTCGAGTTCGCTCCAGGTCGCGACTTTAACTTTTTTTGCCGGCAAGCTGTTTCCCATGAAAACCAGTAGTTTGGAATCTTTTTCCGCCGCTTTTCCATTCAGATACGGCAACTCGAACCGTGTCGTCGGGGATGGTTGTGTCCGATCATACCAAGGAGATTCGGCATCGAAACAGGAGGGATGCCCTAAGCTGTCTGCCTATTGCGCACGGACGGAACCCGATATCCGCACGATAACCGGGTACTCTCCGAGCTTTTGAGGAATAAGGGCCTGGGTCTCCGGGTTGGGAGCGGCAAGCCCGACGATAATGGCCTCGTCTCCGTCGGCGCTCATGCCGATGCCGACCGACACCACATCCGGCAGCGCCAGCAGCCGGGTTTCGTGGGTGCGTTTTGTCTCCTGAATCGATTTCATGTGCGTCTCGTTTCCACAGCATTGCAATCCGGAAAGCGAAAGCAAGCACGCCAGCAACACCGCCCAAGCCCTCACAGGGCGACTCCCAGCAGGCTGAAGACGTTCTGAATCCTGTTGATGATGGTGGTCTGGTCGCTTCCGGCAAAGAGCAGTCCGACGATCTTCCGGTCGTTATCGAGTACGGCCGAACCGCTGTCGCCGCCCTGACTCATGGGGCCGGCCAGAAGCTGGTCGCGGAACTGCGCCACCCTTCCGCCTCCGTAGCTGACGTTGACGGTAACATCGATCTGCTGGATCTCTCCCGTGGTGAACCCGGTGGTGCGTCCGCTCTTCCTTACCGCCATGCCGAGCTTTCCCTCTGCGGTTCCGGTAACGGAGCCGATGCCGAGAATCTCGTCTTTTACGTCCTCGGGTTTCAGGATACGCGCAATCGCCGCATCGACGAGGTTCGGGGCAGACTGGACCGTAACCGCCTGCAGACGGCTGTTGCTGCCGGTGAGCGAGGCCAGCAGGTTGCACACCTCTGCGACCCCGTTGGCAATCGGGCACTGGCTTTCGGCGTCGGTATAGCTGATGGGTACGAATTCGCTCAGTTCGGCGATCATGTCCTCGGGGTTTTTCCCGCCGTCGTAGGGCCCCGGCTGCAGGATCGCGTCGCCGGCCGACGCGTCGTTGCTGTTTGCCAGCACATGGTTGTTGGAGAGCATGTACAGCTCGCCGTTCTTCCTGACCAGACACCCAAGGGTGCCGGCTGTAATTTCGAAATGGCCGACGCTTATGCCGCCGGGCGCAGGCCGGAACCGGCCGGCAGGAGGCTCAAACACCCGAATCCGCCCGGTCGGGACGACATCGGTTGGAATGCCGTCCACGGATTCCGGCAGGATTTCGTGGCTCAGGAGGCTCGAGAGCGGAACCTTCCGTTCGACCGAACAGACGATGCTCAACTGCCCGGTTTTCCGGCCTTCCGTTACCTTGTACCCCACTCCGGTGGCCACCACGTTTTTGTGGTTCATCAGGGTTGCCCGGACGGAATCGAGAACCGGAATGATCGAGGAAAGTATGGTGTCCAAGAGCAACTCCTCCTTTTTTCATGGGTTTGAAAGGAAGCGGCGGGGCTTTAAAACCAACATACGAAAGCCGAAACCGCCATGCAACAGAACCCGCAGGAAACAAACCGCGCTCTCCTGCTGCGCCACTTCCCCGCTACAGGCCGAGCATCAGGGATGAGCCTGCACTCCTCCAAGATCGACGACAACCGAAGCCGATTCGTTGAGCAGCACATCGTTCATGACGTTCTTCGTTGCCTCCCGCTCGGTTCCCCATTTTTTCTCTATCTGTTTTATGACTTCCGCTTCGGATTTGAATGCCGCATCCTGAAGCACGATCCCCTTCTTCTTCCGGATCCGGTCGAGGGTTGCAAGATCGCGCAGATAGGCCTGGTACTGCTGATTTGCCGCTGAACGCACACGCTCTTTCTGCTTCAGCTGCTCTATCGTTGCCGGCGTTATCTGGGCGGTTGCCTGATAGAGTGAGGGCCGGATAGTGGTCCACGGCAGACTGCTTGAATAGGTGTCCTCTCCGATAATGGCGGTGTCGATCATCGACGGCATGGAAATATCCGGCACGACCCCCTTGTGCTGCGTACTCCCTCCGGAAATCCGGTAAAACTTCGCCATCGTGATCTTTATCTGTCCAAGGCCCGGCCCGCCTGTTCCCGGAGAGAAGAGTTCCGAAAGATTGATGAGGCTCTGAACCGTACCTTTGCCGAACGTTCTCTCTCCGATGATCACTCCCCTTCCGTAATCCTGGATTGCCGCCGCCACGATTTCGGACGCCGATGCGCTGTAGCGGTTGACCAGCACCGCAAGAGGACCGCTGTACTGCACTCTCGGGTCCTTATCGGCCAGCACCGACGTATTGCCCGACTGACTGCTGATCTGCACCACAGGCCCCTCGGGAATGAACAGTCCGGTAACGCTCACGGCCTCTTCAAGTGAACCGCCTCCGTTATCCCGAAGATCGAGAATGACGCCATCGACACCTTCCGCATTGAGCTCTCCGAGAATTCTCTGGACATCGCGGCTTGTGCTGTTGTAATTGTTGTCGTTGCGTCTCCGGGCATCGAAATCGAGATAGAAGGAGGGTACGGTGATGATGCCGATTTTCCGTCCGTTGACCCGGAGAACCTGTTTTCCGGCGGCCTCCTCTTCAAGATTGATCCTGTCGCGGACGAGCTGGATGATTTTTGCCGGTCCCCTGCCACCCTGGCTTGCGGGAAGCAGCTTCAGACGCACGACGGATCCCTTCTTTCCCCGGATGAGCCCTACGGCATCGTTGATTCTCCAGCCGGTTATATCCACGATTTTCGATGCGGCACCCTGCCCGACGCCGATGATCCTGTCCCCTTTTTTCAGAAGCCTGCTTTTAAACGCGGGCCCTCCGGCAATCACCTCGTTGACGACGATATAGTCGTTTTCAATCTGCAGCCGGGCGCCTATGCCCTCAAGTGAACGGCTCAGGTCGATCTGGAAATTCTCGAACTCGTCCGGCGAGAAATAACTGGTATGCGGATCGAACGACGTGGTCAATGCGCTCATATAGGCATGAAAAGCGTCTTCGGGTTTCTGCCGGTTCAGGAGATTGAGCCTGCCGGTCAGGTTTTTCGAGAGCTGGGCGCGTATGCCTTTCGGGCGCTCTCCTGACGATTTCAGGTCGAGCCACTGGTACTTCAGCTCTTTGGTCCACAAGCCGGTCAACTGCTTCCGGTCTGCCGGCCAGGGATCGTTCTTGCGATCGAAATCAAGGGTATCGGGAACCGTAAAGCTGAAGGGCGCCGTTCCGGCCGCCGCCTTCATATACCGCACTTTTTCCCTGGCCCGCCCTAAAAAAAAGTTATAGATGGCGAATCCCGCACTGGCCTTGCCGGATAGAAATTCATCGTCAAGCTGCTTTCCGTAGAGCTGCTTCAGGCTATCGACCTCCCTGGCCAGGAAATAGCTGCGGCTGCCGTCGAGAATGTCGATATAGCGGTTGAAAATCTCGACGGACAGGGAGTCTCCCGGCACAACCTTCCTGTAGTGCCTCTCGAGAAGAAATTGCTTGAGATACATGCCGGCCTCCTCCTGTGCGGCCGTTGGCGCGAGTGGCGCCGCATCCCCGGATCGGGGAGAGGCGGATTTTGCCGTGGTCCGGGCGGCCGCCGGTATGACCAGCGCAAAGGCAAGCATGATGCAGAACAGACTTTTTCCGAGCATGGTATTAAAAGAGGGTTTTTTCGAAAATAGCGATCTTGTTAGCGTTACGGGGTGCCGCAGGGAGATGCAAAACTCCGCGTTTCAAGTGAGACGCCGCTTTGCGTCCATAACCTGCGCAGACTCCGTTTTCCAGGTGAAATTTCAGGCGATTTCAGCGGCCGGCCTTCCGCGCCTCCGGCATCCGGGTAGCCTGCGCATCGGATGTTCTTGCGTTATACCAATTTAACACTTGCTGCGCTCGCATCAAAGGGAGGGAAGCTCTCTATAGTTCCGGACAAAAAAAAACGGCCGGGAGTGCGGCCGTTTCAGGAAATGGGTGAAACCATCAGGCATGCTGCCGTCTGCTTCCGTTCTGCTTGTGATTGTTCAGGTCGAAGGGAATGTGCAGCCACTTGTTGTTGAAGTAGGCGTCTCCGGGTTCGAGACCGGTAAGACTGATGGGCAGCGTGATGATCTTTCGCTGGTTTTCGATATGTACATACAGTTCGTCGCCGGTTACCCATACGTCGATATCTACAGGATTGGCGAACATGAGCTTCAGCTGCACCTCGTAGATGTCGCCGGTGCGGACGAACTTGATGGGCGGTTCGTCATACATCATGGCCGAAGGGTCGCTGTCGCCGTACATGTCGCGGGCAAACTGTTCGAGCGCCTTCAGTCCCACGATCTCCTGTTCGTACATCCTGAGCTTCTTGACCGGAAGCGGCGAAAAGCCGTCCACGATTTCGCCGAGATATTTCTGCTGGATCGTCTTCCATTTTTCCAGATATCCGCTGTCCTCCTCGGTATCGAGCAGCCGGTTGACCAGCACCATATCGACCTTGAACCCGTAGAGGTTCAGATAGGTAAGCGCCCGCATGGTCTCCTTGATGGACATCTTTTCCGCATTCATCACCAGGCGTACCGTCGATTTCTGGTTGTTGGTCAGAATTTCGCGGATGTCCTCGAGTTCGTCGAAAACCTGATCGACGGAATCGAGTGCGTCTTCGGAGGGTATGTAACTCGCGATTTTGTCGGACATCTTCGAGAGCGGCTTGCTGAGCGGCCGGACAATGTACTTGGTGACATTCTTGACGGCTTTCATGCCCCATGCAAGGGTATCGGGAAGAGAGAGCAGCCGGAGGGTCTCCCCTGTCGGGGCTGTATCGAGAACAAGGACATCGTAAAGGCCGGAGGCATCATAACGTTTTATGCGCAGCAGCGAAAAAAGCTCCTCCATGCCGGGAAGGATGGTCATTTCGTCGGCCACGACGCCTGAAACGCCCTGGGCCTTGAATATGCCGGTATAGAATTTCTGTACGGCATGCCAGTTCTGTTTCAGGTCAACATAGGGATTGACCTCGATGGCATGCAGATTTTCCTTGATTTTTGTCGGTTCGGAACCGAGCGGCAGATTGAAAGAGTCCGACAGACTGTGCGCGGGATCGGTTGAAAGCACAAGGGTTCGGTAACCGAGCTCCGAGAGCCGCACGGCCGTGGCGGCGGATACGCTTGTTTTGCCGACGCCGCCTTTTCCAGTAAACGTTAAAATACGCATGAACCTGAGATTGGTTTTATTGATAAATACGCCAAAAACTCAGATCCACCGACGTACAAACGGTAAAGCACTCTTCAGAGGTCTGAATATTGAAGCGAAAGCGCACAACTGCTCAGGAGAATAGCCCTCCCTGTCGCGAAAAAACCTACAGTGATTTGCAATATAGCTTATTTCTCGCTCAAAGAAGTGTCTTTCAGCTCAATTCTCCTGATTCAGGCAACTCCCGATCACCCGGCTCCGTGAGGCTTTCCACCGGACAACCTCCATGCAGGCTGACGCCCGCACGGTATCGGAAAAAAGCCTCCGCTACTGGGCTATAAAGCCCGGATTGTGAAGATCTTCCTTGTTGTAGACCAGTTCCCTCTGGCTGACGGTATCGATCAGCGTTTTTCCCGCGGCATTGAGAATGGCATGCCCTGCAGCGGTATCCCACTCCATGGTGGGCGAGAAACGGGGATAACTGTGCACCTCGCCTGACGCCACCATGCAGAACTTCAGGGAGCTTCCGCAACGCAGCACATCGAGATCGGGATTGTTCTGCCGGAGACGTTCAAGATAGGAAAGGGTTTTTTCGTCCATATGGGAACGGCTTGCCACGATCCTGAAGCTGTCGGGATTGCTCGAGAACGGAAGCCTCCGGGCGGCATCCGCAAGCAGCTCCGGCGAACCGGTCATGCCTCTGGCGCCCTCCACCAGAAAAGCCCCCTCCTCGACGGAGGCAAAATAGAGCTGCTCTTTCGCCGGGGCATAGACAACGCCGAGAACCGGGTGTCCGTCGCGGATGAGGGCGATGTTGAGGGTGAACTCTCCGTTCCGTGCGAGAAACTCCCTTGTTCCGTCAAGGGGATCGACCATCCAGAACGCAGGCCAGGCCTTCCGTTCTTCGTAGGGAACAGGCTGACCCTCTTCGCTCAGAACCGGCAGACCGGTCCCGGCGAGCTTCGTCACAATGTGATCATTGCTCTTCCGGTCGGCAACGGTCAAGGGTGAGTTATCGGACTTGTATTCCGTTTGCATATCCTCCATGCCGTAGCACTCGAGGATAAGTTCTCCGGCTTCAAGAGCGGTCTGTAATGCGAGTTGCGTTTCAGGTTCTGAAAACATGGTATGTGTTAAAATTTCCGGACTCTGCCGTGTACGCGATCTGCCCTGTGCGGACAATCTCCTGAACAAAATAGGGTTACCTGACTGTTTTCAAAACATTCATGATTTTGTCATGGTTGCGGAACATTGCGCCGGCTGGACGGAGGGAACGGAATGCCAGGGAAAAGCCTTGTGAAGTACAAGCGTAATATGGGCTCCAGAGGCAGACATGGGGCACCGCGGAGGCAATTGAGAGAACCATTTTAAAAGAGGACGAAATGAACAGGAACATGGGACCGGTGGACCGGATTATCCGGGCAGTTATAGGCATTATCGTCATCGTTCTGGGCATCGTGTATCAGAACTGGCTGGGCATTGCAGGCCTGATTCCGCTCATTACCTCAGGAATCGGCTTCTGCCCGCTCTACAGGATACTGGGCATCAAGACCTGCAGCAACTGCTGAAGACCGTCGGCTGTATTTGCCGTGCTAACAGCGAGACACGCCGCAGCACGGCGAACGCATCGGGGATGCATTGCCGATGTGACCTTTAGGCGGAGGCCAGCTCTCCGGTCCGGGCGGCCATGATGAAATCGTTGCGGTGCAGTCCGTTTGCCGAGTGTGTCCACCAGACCACCGTCACCCTTCCCCACTCGGTAATCAGTTTCGGATGGTGCCCTTCGGCTTCGGCAAGCTGGCCGATCCTGTTGGTGAAGGCCAGCGCCTGCAGGAAATCGGGAAAGGTGAAGGTGCGCTGCAGCCGGTTTTCTCCGCCTTCGACAACGACCCTCCATTCCGGAACAGTTTTCAGCAACGCTTCGATCTCGCCCGCAGACATAGGAGCGGAACCTTTCCGGCAGGGCCGGCAGGATTTGTTTTTCAGTTCGTTCATATTCATTCTCCGGTGAAGGGGTGCGCCGTTATCTGGCGGTTCGCTTTTCTTTCAGTATACAGCAACCTGTTTTTGCCCCGAAAGATCACCTCACGCCGAAACTTTCCGGTAACGGTTTACCGCAAGCGAGAGCATCGCGACTGCATAGGCGCAGAGAATCAGGAGCGGCCGGGAGATCTCCGCGAGACCCGACCCCTTGAGCATGACTCGTCGCATGATATCGACGAAATGGCGGACCGGGTTGAACATGGTCATGTTCCGGGCCCAGTGCGGCATGCTTTCGATGGAGGTGAAAAGGCCGCTCAGGAGGGTAAAGATGACCATGAAAAACCAGGCGATGAACATGGCCTGCTGCTGCGTTTCGGTGACGGTGGAGATCAACAGGCCCATACCGAGCACGACCAGAAGATAGATCGAGGCTACGAGGTAGACCAGAAGGTAGCTGCCCTGCATGGGCACGTGAAAAACGAACCGGGCGATAAACAGTCCGAGCGAGAGTTCGCCGAGGCCGATGATCCAGAAGGGCAGGATCTTGCCGGCGATAAACTCCGTACTTCTTACCGGCGTGACGTTGATCTGGTCGATGGTGCCGACCTCCTTCTCCCTTACCACGTTCATTCCCGAAAGAAAAAGACCGACCATGGTGACGAGAATCACCAGAATACCCGGCACCATATAGTGGCTGTATTCAAGTTCCGGATTGTACCATGCCGAGGACTTTATGCGGATTTCCGGGAAAACGCGCCCTGCGCCCGCAGCGGAAAAGAGGGCTCTGTGCTCCCGGTTGAAATCGGCGATGATCTGGCTGGTGTACCCCTGAATGACCCCGGCCGAAAAGCCGTCCTCGGCATTGATGACGAGCTGGACCGGAGCGCTGCCGGAAACCTCCAGATCCCGCTCGAAATCCTTTGGAATCACCAGCACGAGATCCGCACGCCGACCCACCAGTTCGCCGATCGCCTGAGTGCTGCCGAACGACTCCCCTGTCAGCCTGAAATACCCCGAACCGGTGAACTGTTCGGCAAGCTTTGCCGACAAGGAAGAGCGGTCGAAATCCTGCAGGTGGAAGGGTACGTTCTTTACATCGAAGGTGGCCGCATTGGAGAGGATCAGAAGCTGGATGAAGGGCATGATGAAAATGATCGGCAGCATCCCCCGGTTGCGGAATATCTGCAGAAACTCCTTCCGCAGGATAACGAGAATGATGGTGATGGAACGCCGCATGTCGCCGCCGCTTTCGTAATTACTGAAGTCGTTCACTGAACTTTCGTATGCTCGCCGCCATGAGCAGGACGGTCATGAGCACGAGCACCAGGGTCTCCTGCCAGAGATAGCTGAAATCGGCCCCCTTGAGCATGATGGCCCGGACAATGATGAGGTACCATTTCGCCGGAATGATGTTGCTGAACACCTGCAGGGGCAGCGGCATGCTGGCCACGGGAAAGATGAACCCCGAAAGCAGAATGGTTGGCAGGAGCAATCCTCCCAGCGAGATCATCATGGCCGCCTGCTGCGAAGCGGTGATGGTGGAAATGAAAATGCCGAGCGAGAGCGCCGTCAGGATAAAGAGCAGCGATTCGAGGATCAGCAACGGCAGGCTTCCGCGGCAGGGCACCCCGAACACCATGAATGCCAGCGCAAGCACGGTCAGCACGTTGATGAAGGCGAGCAGCATGTAAGGCGCAACCTTGCCGAGAATGATCTCCGTCGGCCTGAGGGATGAAACCAGCAGCACCTCCATGGTGCCGATCTCCTTCTCGCGAGTGATGCTGATCGAGGTCATGAGGGCGGAAACCAGCATGAGAATAAGGGCCATCAGGCCGGGCACAAAGAGATAGACGCTTCTGAGCGCCGGGTTGAAAAGCATCACCGGCACCGGCACCACGCCCGGTGCGGAAAAGGGCGCATACTGCTCACCGAGATAATCCTGTATGACCGAGGCCGTATAACCGGTAATGATGCGCGAAACATTGGGGTCGGAACCGTCGGTGATAACCTGCAGGTCGCAGAAGCCATCGCGCTGCAGCCGTGCGGCGAAACCCGGTTCGAACACCACGGCTTCGTTCATCTCTCCGGAAGCGAATGCCGGCCCGATCTCCTCCGGTGAACGAAGGTTCCTCTTCGCGGAAAACGTGCCCGAGGAAAGAAGCTTGCTTGTGATCGCACGGGTTGCCTGGTCGTGCGAGAGGTCGCAGATGCCGAGCTTCACCTCGCTGATTTCGTTGCGGATTGCGTAACCGAAAAGCAGAAGCTGCAGCATCGGCATGCCGAAAAGAATCGCCGCGGTGCGCCGGTCGCGAAAGATGTGGAGGAACTCCTTGAGCACAAATCCCCGGAAACTCTTCATGGCCGTTTACTCGATTGGGGTTGGCCGGACAAGACGGATAAACAGGTCGTCGATGCTCGATACGCCGAACTCGTCTTTCAGCGCATCGGGCGTGCCGATGGCCGCCATACGGCCATCGACCATTATGGAGATCCGGTCGCAGTACTCGGCCTCATCCATGTAGTGGGTGGTCACAAAAACGGTTATGCCGTTGTCCGCGGTTTCATAGATCATGTCCCAGAACCGGCGCCGGGTAACCGGGTCAACGCCTCCGGTCGGCTCGTCGAGAAAGACGATTTTCGGTTCGTGGAGCTGGGCGACCGAAAAGGCCAGCTTCTGCTTCCATCCCAGAGGCAGCGACGAAAGCCGCGTATCGGCGGCCTCCTGCAGGTCGAGCGCTTCGAGCAGTCTTGCGCTTTTCTCCCGGAGCGTCTTTCTGTCGAGGCCGTAGATGCCTCCCCAGAAACGGATGTTCTCCTTTGGTGAAAGATCCTCGTACAGGGAGAAGCGCTGGCTCATGTATCCGATGTTCTGCTTGATCTTTTCCGGTTCACTGCGGACGTCGAATCCGGCGACACTGGCCGAGCCGGAAGTTGGCCGGAGCAGGCCGGTCAGCATCTTCATGGCCGTGGTCTTGCCTGCTCCGTTGGCTCCCAGAAACCCGAAAATCTCGCCCCGGCCAATGCTGAAGGAGATGGCATCCACCGCCGTAAAGGCGCCGAACTTTCTGGTAAGGTTCTCGGTATGTATAACCGCATCAGCCATCGGCTCCCTCCGTTCCCGTTTCGCCCTGCAGTTCCATCAGCGCCATGAAGGCGTCCTCGATGCCCGGCTCTATCTGAGTGATCCCGGCATCTTCGAGGCCGGAGGCATCGAGCCAGGCCAGAAGATCCCGGAGATCGGCTGCGGGGCGCTTGTCGCTATAGTGCACGCTGCCGCCGAAAGCATAGGCCGATGCGGCATGAGGATAACGGCGCAGGGCGGTGATGAGACGGTACTTCTGACGTGCCCGGACGGCATAAAGCGGACGGGTGAAAAGCCCGGTGATGCCGCACGGCGTATCGACACCAAGCACCGATCCCTTCTGGAGAAAGGCTATCCGGTCGCACAGGACGGCCTCGTCCATATATGGCGTGGAGACCAGAATGGTAATCCCCTCCGCTTTCAGCCGTTTGAGCATCTGCCAGAACTCCCGGCGAGAAACCGCATCCACGCCGGTGGTTGGCTCGTCGAGCACCAGCAGTTCAGGACGGTGGACCAGTGCGCAACAGAGCGCAAGCTTCTGCTTCATGCCGCCGGAAAGCTTGCCGGCCCGCCGCTCCCTGAAAGGTTCGAGCTGCGTGTAGATATCCTTTATCAGATCGTAGTTCTCCCCTACGGTCGTGCCGAATACGGCCGCGAAAAACCGGAGATTCTCCTCGACGCTCAAATCCTGGTAGAGGGAAAACCGTCCCGGCATGTAGCCGAGCCGGCGGCGGATCTCACGGAAGTCCGAAACGCTGTCGAAACCGAGCACCTCCGCACGCCCGCGATCAGGCAGGAGAAGAGTGCAGATGATCCTGAAAAGCGTGGTCTTGCCCGCCCCGTCCGCCCCGATGCAGCCGAAAAGCTCCCCCTGCGGAATATCGAGATCGACCCTCCCGAGCGCTTTCACCGCTCCGAAACTCTTGCCGACCTCCGCAATCCGGACTGCCGAAGGCGCAATCATCGGTTTTTCCGGAATTGCATTTCACCCGGCATGCCGATCTTGAGGAGACCGTCGGGGTTCCTTACCAGCACCTTCACGGCATAGACCATTGTTACCCGGTCCTCCCTGGTCTGGATGATCTTCGGCGTAAACTCGGCTTTTGAGGATATCCACGTAACCCGGCCGCGAAGCACCCGGCCGGCAGCTTTTGCATCGTCCACCAGCACGTTCACCTCGTCGCCGATGGCGACCTGCGAAAGCTGCGAACCGCTGAGATAGGCCCGAAGATACATGGATTCGAGATCGGCAACCCGGTAAAGCGCCTTGCCGTATGCGGTGATCTCTCCCTCTTCGGCGTAGGTGGTCAGTACGGTGCCGGCTATCGGATTCCTGATCGTTGCGTTATCGATCCGGTCCTCGATCTGGGCGATACGCGCATCCATGGAGGCTATCTGATCGCTGATTTCCGGATTTCTGGCAACAACCGCCCCGGTCTGCCGCTCGATCACCCGCTCCTGGTTCTCCAGATCTTCAAGCTGTTTTGATGCGACCGCCCCCTCCCTGACCAGCCTGCGGTAGCGGTCGAGATCGCGCTGCAGGTTCCGCTGCTGCTGACGGTATACTCCCGCGTCGAAAGCCACTTCCGCCTTTTTCTTTACGAGGCCCTGACGCTCGGCTTCGAGCTGGACTTTTGCCAGATGAAGCTGCAGCGTATCGATCCGGGCCACAACCGCTCCTTTCGCTATGCGGGAACCCTCCCTGACGCCGAAATGCACCAGCTTGCCGTCGGCCTCCGATGAGACGACGATTTCCGTCGACTCGAAATTGCCGTATCCGTCCGAACGATCGTTTCCGGTGCAGGCGGCCAGCTGGAGCATGCAGAGCGCTCCGACGAATCCGTTCAGGAGGTAAAGACGCGCCGGTCTGGACAATCCTTTCATGTGTAATTTCATTTCACGTTTACGGTTTCAGGACGAAGCATGTCGAGCACCCAGCCGGAGATGAGTGTTCTGCGCTCTTCGAGCAGCAGGAGGTATTCGTGGTCGTTTTTCCCTGAAAGAGCCTGCATGCCCTGACGGGCGACAAAGGGAAATGCGCAGAGGGAAAAAAGGTTGAGCATGAACTGCTCGGCTGAAATCCTCCTCCATATCCCGCTCTCGGCCCCCTCATGCAGCTGCATCTTCAGCGTCTCCAGCACGTCGATGCGTCTTGCCGCAATCACCGCCCTGAAGTGCGCCGGATTCCTCTGCAGTTCATGGACAATAAAACCCGGCAGAAAAGGGTTCTCCAGAACAGTGGTGAAGTAGGCTTCGACAAATGCGGTGATTTTTTCCCGGAGAGGCAGCTCAAGATGCAGCACGGACAGCACCGGAGGCAGAAGGCGCGAGACCGCCGCTTCGAAAACCGCATCAAAAAGCCGCTCCTTGCTTCTGAAATAGTAGTGCAGGAGCGCCTTGTTGATGGACGCTTCATCGGCAATTTCCTGCATACGGGCGCCATCGAATCCCCGAAGAAAGAATATCCGTTCGGCGGCATGTAAAATGAGGGACTCTGTCGTACTGCTTTTTTTCATGGGACGTGCGGCCCGGAAATGTTCGGCGATCTGTTTTACTGTAAAGTTTAACTATATGGTTAGAATAAAACAAAAACCCTCTTTTCTCTTATATTGCAGCTTTAATCAGGAAGGCTCAGGTGTACCTGTCAATCTGTTTTACCCTATGACTCACGGCCTTGCGAAAAAACCTGAATGGCTGAAGCTGAAGCTCTCGACCGGCGAACATTTCGCAGCTACCCGGCAACTGCTTTCGGGACTCCGTCTGAACACGGTCTGCCGATCGGCCATGTGCCCCAACCTGCAGGAGTGCTGGTCGAAAGGCACGGCCACATTCATGCTGCTCGGATCGGTCTGCACCCGTACCTGCCGCTTCTGCGCGGTCGATAAAACCGCCCTGCCGGAGCCTCCGGATCCGGGGGAACCGGAAAAGATAGCTCTTGCGGTGAAGAGCATGAACCTGAAGCATGTGGTGCTGACCAGCGTCAACCGGGACGATCTTGCCGATGGAGGCGCCGGACACTGGGTCTCCGCCATCAGAAGCATCCGCAGCGTAAACCCCGAAGTAAGTATCGAATGCCTTGTGCCCGATTTTAACGGCACTGCGGCCAACGCCGACCTCGTCATGCAGGAGGCGCCGGAAGTGCTGAACCATAATATCGAGACCGTTCCATCGCTCTACCCTGCCGTACGCCCGCAGGCGGATTACCGGAGATCGCTGGAGCTGATCGGAAGGGCCAAAGCCGTTTTCGGGCTTTCCACGAAATCAGGCCTTATGGTCGGCATGGGTGAAACCGGCGAAGAGATCGCCGCCTCGCTCGGCGACCTCAGGAATTCCGGCTGCGACATCGTAACGATCGGCCAGTATCTGCAGCCTACGGCGGCGCATCTTCCGGTAAAACGCTATGTTACGCCCGAGGAGTTTGACGAGTACAAACACCGGGCAGATTCGCTCGGCTTCCGGCATGTACAGTCCGGACCGTTCGTAAGAAGCTCCTACCGTGCCGAAGCGTTCGTGGAAGCAAAACCTCTTCCGGAGCGTTCCGAAAAAAAACCAGAATCGCTCAGTAATCCGTAACCATTTAAATTATCTATCATTATGGAATGGTCCGTTCCCATGAAAATTTTAACCTACTGGTTCATAGCCATTGCAATCGGGCTGATCTTCTTCAGGAAGGAGACCTTCAGCTACAACACCTGTTTCGATCTCCGCCGCAAGGTGCTGCTTGCCGCCTCGGTAGTGATTGTTGCCCTGAACGCTTTCGTCTATTCCAACTCGACCTACGACAGCGGCCGGACGATCGACTGGCCGTCGGTGATCCTCTTCACCTTCGGCAACGGCATTGCCGAAACCTTCATGTTCTATGCCTTTTTCTCGATGGGCGAAAAGCTCGCCGACAAAATGTCCAGTGATGCCTGTCAACTGATTCCCAAACAAACCAGTTTTATTGTTGGAATACTTTTTTTTATGGTCTACAGCGGCTTGATCCACGGCCTGTTCTGGCTCGATATCCTTCCGGAACACGTCAACCAGGCGAGTCCGTTCAAGCCGCTTTTCATGCCGACGCAGCTCCTGATTGCCGGAAGCTGGGCATTGAGCTTTTTCTGGTATCGGGACCTGCCCACGGTTTTCCTG
>NZ_JBAWHG010000007.1:0-26140 GCF_049593655.1 Chlorobium sp. | reverse complement strand
CGAAGCGTCACCGCTGAACTTGATTTCTGCAGATGCAGGCGACGCGTAGGCAAGCACCGCAAACATTGCTGCAAGAGAGAGCATTTTTTTCATTGTGTTTTCTCCGTTAGGTTATGTGTGTGTATTACTGACTGAAAAATCAGTGGGTCTGCCTTTTGGGGCAGGAATCATCCAGAAAAAGAACAAGTGTGGTTTTTAATAGTCCTTATGTTACTAAAATATCATAAAAAGAACAACTATTGTGTTCTTTTTATAAATAAGCGAACACTCGGATAGTTGTTCTACTATATGGTTATA
The DNA here is from genome assembly GCF_049593655.1 of Chlorobium sp. Classification (NCBI taxonomy): domain Bacteria; kingdom Pseudomonadati; phylum Chlorobiota; class Chlorobiia; order Chlorobiales; family Chlorobiaceae; genus Chlorobium; species Chlorobium sp. The sequence continues at coordinate 25,843 of NZ_JBAWHG010000007.1, read as the reverse complement.
TAATAATTGTTACTATCCGGAAATCCAAATTTTCATTTTCCGGTAAATGGCGGCAAGTTATCGAAATCGGTAACGTTATACTGTTGTACCAGGTGGCGGATGTGTTCCGGTACAAGGATGTCGAGGCGTTGGGGGGTATAGTGCCGGACGAAGAAGTAGTTCCGCAGGGCGTGGATGTCGATCGAATACCGGGCGAACTCGATGCCTCTGGGGCCTTTTCTTGCCTTGAGTGCGCTGAGCAGTTTGCCGAAAATAAGCGGCATCGAACGGCGGTCGCCCAGCAGATGCGGCTGCAGGATGGGACCGATTGTCGGCTGTATCGAGGCCTTGACCGCTCCGAAACTGTCTCCGCTGCCGGTTTCAGGTGATATGGCAAGACTGTTCCGGATCAGGTCGAGCAGTTTTCTTCCTTTTTCCGTTCTCACCATTACCCACTGCAGTTTTCCGTCCGATGAATAGGGCGCTCCGAAATAGCCGACCGTGATGTCGGACAGGCTGTTGATGTAGTCGAAACAGCTCATGCAGCTGTTCGAGAATACCCCTACTTTAAGTACGGCGGCAGGGAGGCTGAAAAACGGGATTTTCTCGATTTTGCCGGTCGAGTGCACGATGTGCACCTTGTAATCCTGCATGAATTCGAAATTCAGCACGGTGCCGGGTGACCGGCTGATATGGCGGAAAACCCACCTGAGGTGGGCCGGTTCAAGGTTGTCGGTACAGGGAATGCCCACGACATGCAGTTCGACATCACTGAAATAGGGGTGTGTTGCCACGAAGTCCCTCAGTACGTGAACATGACACGACGCACCTACAACAAGGAGTTTTTTGACCTTTTTCTTCCAGGCCTTGTGCAGCGCCTGCAGTACGGGGGAGAGTACCGGCTTGTTTCCTCGGGCCGCATGAATCTCTTCCACGGTTGTGGCGAGGACGGCTTTTGGCTGAAAGGTGCTTCCCTGCAGCGTCACTACAGCGTCAACCAGTCCGCTCCGGAGAGCCTCCGTTGAAATTGCCGTTATGATGCCGCTCCACTGGGCGCCTTCAAGCGGTTTGTTCATTACCGCGTTGAAACGGTCCAGAGAGATGCCGAAGCGGAGTTCATCCTCGTCATGAACATTTCTTGTTCTGCCGAACAATCGCTCTTCATGCTTTCCAAGCCAGCCGGTATTGAACACGCAGCTTTCCAGGCTTTCTCCTGTAGTCCAGGCGTTCCCCATGCAGAGACCGCAATGGCTGCACAGCGGGTCGTTGAATTGCGGGTTTTCAAGTTTCGGTGGTGGATTCATAGAAGAGCGGACATACTGGGAAAAATAAAGGTGAAAATAGGGATTCTCTGCCGAGAGTGCAACTTAATAGCTTTCCCCGGCGGCGATTATTTTGTTTATTGAACTGCCTTGTACAGCGCACCGCACTCCTTTATTCGTTTCGATGCCTGATTTTCATCGTTGTCCAACAAACATTATCGTGAACCGTTATGTCGAAGGTTACTCTCAGAGTCAGCTCCGTTTGTGTGCAGGACGGCCGGGTGCTGCTGATAGAACACAAGAGTTTCGCTCCTGATGATCCCGCTCTTCCCGATCGTTACTGGATTCTTCCCGGCGGCGGGGTGGAGCGCGGGGAGACCCTCGACGAGGCTCTCATGAGGGAGATGAAGGAGGAGACCGGTCTCGACTGCAGTGTCGGCCCGCTTCTTTTTATCAAGGAACTGCTCTATCCCTTTCCCGGCTCACGGGAGGCGGGCAGCCGCCATCATTCGGTTTCGCTCGGGTTTTACTGTTCGGTGACCGGAGGAGAGCTGATAACCGGAAAAGATCCGGAATACGGCGACGACCAGCAGATGATCATTCAGGTGCGGTGGATTCCGTTCAGTGAGCTGCGCGAATTCGAGATCTACCCGCCATTTCTGAAGCAGTATCTGTTAACCCATCGGGAGAACGGCTACGCGGATGCGGTTCCGGAGCTTTTCGACTCGATGCAGTGAACTCGGGAGTCAGTAGTCAGTAGTCAGATGTTGGGTTGGTTACAACTCTTTTTCGGATACTGACTACTGACTACCTCTTTTTTACAGATCGACGATCATGCCGATGGTGCTGTAGCTCTCGGGCTGGTAGAAGTACATGCCGTGGCGGCTCATGCCTGAAAAATAGTTGTAGGCCACTCTTACCCGATCCATGCCGAGAGCCGTCAGGCGCATGCCTGCCTGCAGATTCCAGGTTCCCCGGTATCCTTTTGTCTCTCCGTCTTCTCCGCCTCTCCAGATCGGCAGCAGCTTGAAGTCTGCAGCAAGGTAGGTGTTGCCCGGTGTGGCGATTTCGGCGCCCAGCTGAAAGGAGTGCGGGTTGATATTGTCAGGAATGCTGTGCCAGAGGTATTGGTAGCCGGCATAAATGCGGTGGTGTTCGGGGGTGCTCAGTGCAAGTGTCAGATTGAGGAACTCCCTGCTGTAGGTGAACGGAATCTCGAACGGGCCGCTCTGGATCCACTGGCCATCGTCATCGGTATGACCGTCTTCGAAGTGAGCCGAGATATGGCTCAGGCGGAGCCGGGCGCTTAATTCGTCAAAGGGCAGGCTGTCGCTGTCCAGAGGGGTTTTCCATGTGGCATTGATGCCGAAAAGGTAGTCGATGGTGTCGACGGGAAATTTGAAATTTCCGCTGGTGTTCAGCCGCGAAAACGTTCCGAAATCAACGCCGACGGCAAAAGTTTTGCAGCTGTTCTGATAGATGTCGGCCGAGGTGCCGATGTCGAGCTGGAGGCCGTCTTCCGAGATCATGGGCATGACGGCGATTCTCGGTTCTGTCGGGTCTGCAAGCAGGGGTTTGAAAAGGGTATTGAAGGTCGGGTTCAGCAGCGGTTCGGCGGATGCGGTGCTGCATGCCAGGCCGATGGCGGCCGCTGTCATGACGACAGCTCTTTTCAGGAGGTTTTTCTGTTTCATGTGCTTAGGGTTGTGGTTTTTGGTTGAAATCGGTATTCATACGGCCAGCAGTGTGTTCAGGACGGCCATTCTTATGGCTACACCGTTGGTGACCTGTTCGAGCAGCATGCTTTTCGAATAACCCGGAGGCTGTATCCTGTCGGCGACGTTGTTGGATATCTCTATTTCACGGTTGATGGGCCCGGGATGCAGCACCAGGAGGTGTTTGCGCATTTTGTCGAGCCTTTCGTCATTGAGCCCGTAGTGGGCCGAGTACTCCTCCAGCGAGGGCAGATACCCTCCGGACGCGCGTTCAAGCTGCAGCCGGAGTACGATTGCCGCGTCGGCCCACTCGATTGCCTGGTCAAGGTCAGTGAAGAGCCTGACGCCGAGATGGGCAGCATCGTGGGGGAGCAGCGTGGTTGGGCTGCAGAGAGCGACGTTCGCCCCGAGGGTCTGCAGGCCAAAAATGTTCGAGCGGGCGACCCTGCTGTGCAGCACGTCGCCGAGTATGACGATGTTGAGCCCCGCTGTTTTGCCGAAATGTTCGCGCAGCGTGAAAATGTCGAGCAGCGCCTGGGTAGGGTGCTCGTGCGATCCGTCGCCGGCGTTGATGACGCTTTTTCCGGTTATTCCTGCGATGAAGTCCGCCGCACCCGATGAGGAGTGGCGCAGTACGAAAGCGTCCACCTGCATGGCTTCGAGGTTCCTGATCGTATCGCTGAGGGTTTCCCCCTTGCTGACGCTGCTTCCCGAAGTCGTGAAGCTCAGGGTTCCGGCGCCGAGATAGCGTGCGGCAATTTCAAAGGAGAAGCGGGTACGCGTGGAATTTTCAAAAAAAACCAGCGCTATCCTGCGGTTGTGCAGGGTTGCGTCGAACGCTGGAAGCGGCTCGGCCAGTTTTTTCTTGAAACCGGCAGCCATGTCGAGAAGGCCGTTAATGTCGCAGGCCGGAACGCCGCATAATCCGGTAAGGTTCTTCAACGTGTTCAGTGCTTTGAATAGTGATTTCGAAAAATTTACCGAAGTTACAAAAAATTGTTGATCGGTAATAGCTGGTACTGTAAGATGAGGGAACAGCAACAGAAACGATTGTTATCACAATTCCGTTATGCATGAAATGTCGGTGGCCCTTTCCATTGTCGATGCGGTCGAAGAGAAAGCCCGCCTCGAGGGGGCCGGAAGGATAAGCGAGATCGAACTTGTGGTAGGCCGTATGGCGGGTATTCAGCCTGAATCCCTGAAATTCTGCTTTCCCGCTGCAGCCAGGGGCACCCTTGCCGAGGATGCGGTTCTTCTGATCGAGGAGCGCGAGGCTCTGGGATCATGTGCGGACTGCGGGAGCACTTTTCCCGTTTCATTTTACCTTGTCGAGTGTCCCCGGTGCCGTTCTCTGGGTGTCAGGGTGGTTTCGGGAGATGAATTTCTCATTCAGTCAATAACAATAGAGGAGGAGTAGCAGCTATGTGCGATACATGCGGTTGCGGACCGGAAGGCGAGGCTGTGCTGCGCAGGCCCGGAGAGGGCAGCGGCCATAACCATGAACACCATCACCACGCTGAGGGCGGCGGTCATCAACATCTTCACGGGGAGAATGGCGACGGGCACGCGCACCATGAGGTTCATCACCACGCCCATGAGGGACGTGCGGGAAGAAAGATCGGTATGGAGCAGGATGTGCTCCGCGAGAACAATCTTCTGGCCGAAAGAAACCGCGGTTATTTCGAGGCGAAGCATATGCTGGTTCTGAATTTTCTGAGTTCTCCCGGCTCAGGGAAGACGTCGCTGCTCGAAAAAACCATCCCGGCGCTCAGGGATGTGGTTCCTGTCGCCGTTATCGAAGGCGACCAGCAGACAACCAACGATGCCGACAGGATCGGGGCTCTTGGCGTTCCGGTTATCCAGGTCAATACGGGAACGGGTTGCCATCTCGATGCCCTCATGATCAACCGGGCGGTAAAGGAGCTGGAGCCCGCCGATAACTCGCTCCTGTGCATCGAGAACGTGGGGAACCTTGTCTGTCCGGCGATGTTCGATCTCGGCGAGGCACTCAAAGTCGTCGTCATCAGCGTGACCGAAGGAGACGACAAGCCGCTGAAGTATCCGTACATGTTTCATGAAGCCGACGTCTGCATTCTCAACAAGACCGATCTTCTTCCCTATGTGGAATTCAGTGCCGAAACGTGCAGGGAGAACGCCATGAGGGTTGGCCACGATATCGAGTGGTTCGAGGTGTCGGTTAAAACCGGAGACGGACTCGATCAATGGCTGGATTGGCTGAAAACCCGACTGGAACGACGCTGATTCCCGCACGGAAACCGCCCGAAACCAGGCTCAGGGTAAACGTCTGCGGTATTGTACAGGGAGTGGGGTTCCGGCCGTTCGTCTACCGGCTCGCACACGCTTTCGGCCTGCACGGGTTCATCAGAAACACCTCTTCCGGGGTTCTGGTGGAGGTGCAGGGTCCGTCCGATCGGCTCGACGGTTTTCTCGACGCGCTCGAGCACCAGGCTCCTCCGCTTGCCAGAATCAGCGAACTCGGCAGGGTGGAGATCGCCTGTTTGCCCGATAGCGGAAATACCGGTTTTATTATCGACAGTTCGCTGCAGGGCAGTGCGGTTGAGACGCTCGTTCCTCCCGATATCGCGACCTGCGAAAAATGTCGAGCCGAGCTTTTCGATGCAGGCAACCGCCGTTACCGCTACCCGTTCATCAACTGTACCGAGTGCGGGCCTCGCTATACCATCGTCGAGAGCATTCCCTACGACCGTCCCTTTACCTCCATGAAGCGTTTTGCGATGTGTGGGGATTGCGCGAGCGAATACCTCGATCCGCTCGACCGTCGCTTCCACGCCCAGCCCGACGCATGTGCGGTATGCGGGCCCTCCGTTTCGCTGCTCGACGGTTACGGAGAGCCGGTCAGGACGGACGATGCGATCCGGGAGGCTGCAGCGCGGCTTAACGCGGGGAAAATCGTTGCCGTAAAAGGCATCGGCGGCTTTCATCTTGCCGTAGACGCCAGCAACGAAAATGCGGTTCGGGAACTGAGGGAGCGGAAAGGGCGGGAGCAGAAGCCGTTCGCCGTCATGATGCGCGATCTTGCCTGTGTTGCCCGCTTCTGTCTGGCCGGAGAGGCCGAGGCGGCAGCGCTCTCCTCACCGGAGGCCCCGGTGGTGCTGCTTGCCCGGCGTCCCGACTGCGCTCTTCCCGAAGCTCTGGCTCCCGGCAACGGTCGGCTCGGGGTGATGCTGCCCTATTCTCCACTGCATGCCCTCCTCTTCGAAGATGGTCCCGATCTCCTGGTGATGACCAGCGCGAATTTCAGCGACGAGCCGGTGCTTTACGACGATCGCGAGGCGTTCCTGAGGCTTCGGGACATTGCTGATCTCTTTCTCATGCATAACCGGCCGATACTGCAGCGCTGCGACGACTCGGTTGCCGTGCATCTTTCCGGCGCGCTTCGTCTCATCAGACGAAGCCGGGGGTATGTGCCCGCTCCGGTCATGCTCGACCGCTCAGGGCCGCCGGTGCTTGCAACAGGAGGAGAGCTGAAAAACGCGCTCTGCCTCATGCACGCTCGTCACGCCATTCTGAGCCAGCATCTCGGAGATATGAAGAATTTTGAAACATGGAGCTTTTTCGGCGATACCGTCCGTCATCTGAAGTCCCTGTTCCGGGTCGATCCCGAGCTGCTTGTGCACGATCTCCATCCCGGTTACCTGACCACGCGCTGGGCCATGGAGCAGGATATCGCGCGGCTCGGCGTGCAGCACCACCATGCCCATCTTGCCGCCTGTCTTGCCGAAAACATGGAGTCCGGTCCGGCGATCGGTCTTATACTCGACGGCACCGGTTACGGGCCGGACGGCAGCATATGGGGAGGCGAGGTACTCATCGGCGATGCCTGCGGAGCTGACCGCTTCGCACGGCTCGAGTACATGCCGCTGCCTGGCGGAGATTCGGCCATTCTGCAGCCGTGGCGGGCGGCGCTGGGTTACCTTTTCAGAAGCTGTTCCGCCGTTCCGGATCTCCCTTTTCTTCAGGGAAGGGCGAAGTCGGAGGTGATCGAACTGCTTGAAAAAAACCTTTCCTGTCCCGAAACGTCAAGTTGCGGAAGACTGTTCGATGTCGTGGCCTCGATCGCCGGAGTGTGCAGCGTCGTTTCCTACGAAGGGCAGGCTGCCGTCGAACTGATGACCGCCGCGCAAGGTTCTGTGGGCAGCGAAGGATTCCGGTACGCTGTTGCCGAGGAGGGCGGTTGCCGGGTCATGCAGCTCTCCCCCCTTGTCCGTGACGTCGCAGCCGCGGCGGGAGATGGTATGGCGCCCGGCGAGATCAGCCGCCGCTTTCACCGCACGCTCTGCGATATGCTGATTGATATAGCCGGAATGGCCGCACGGACGACAGGCATAAGGCAGGTTGCGTTGAGCGGGGGCGTTTTCCAGAATATGCTGCTTTTCGAAACGCTTGTATCCGAGCTGCAGGGAGCCGGATACAGGGTGCTGACCCATACCGGAGTTCCCTGCAACGACGGAGGCCTTTCGCTCGGACAGGCGGCCATCGGCCGGCAGTACCTGGAGGGGAACTACCGTGGAGTACGCTATTGAGACGGGTTCGCTCCCGCTCGCCGAACTTCCTGCCGCGCCTTGTTATCCTTTTTATTTATCTTCCGGTTACGTTTTCTCTGAAACATACTAATTCATGCCCATGTGCCTTGCCATACCAGGGAAACTTGTCGAGATAACCGATGAAAACGGCCTGAAAATGGGTGTCGTCGATGTGAACGGCAGCCGAACAAAGGCGTGTCTCGAATATGTGCCGGATATCGTTCCCGGTCAGTATACGATTGTTCATGCGGGTTTCGCCCTGAAAGTGATCGACGAGGAAGAGGCCGCCGAAAGCCTGAAGCTCTGGCAGGAGCTGATCGAAAGCGGCGCGCTGGATCCTGAAGAGGCGGAGCCTTTACCTGACGATCTTTAAGCGGGCCGCCGTATGAAGTACCTTGACGAGTACCGGGACCCGAAACTTGCCCTGCGGCTTCTCGACGAAATCAGGCGGAAAGCCACCCGGCGCTGGACCATCATGGAGATCTGCGGAGGTCAGACCCATTCTGTCATGCGCAACGGCATCGACCAGCTGCTGCCCGAAACGGTCGAACTGGTTCACGGGCCAGGCTGTCCGGTCTGCGTTACGCCGCTTGAAACCATCGAACGGGCGCTGGCTGTCGCCGCCATACCAGGGGTAATTCTTGCCAGCTTCGGCGACATGCTTCGCGTGCCCGGCAGCGAAAAGGATCTGTTCATGGCGCGGAGCGAGGGGGCGGACGTGCGCATTGTCTTTTCGCCGCTCGACGCGTTGCAGATCGCGCGCGACAATCCCGGCAAAGAGGTGGTGTTTCTCGCCGTCGGCTTCGAGACCACCGCTCCGGCCAACGCGATGGCCGTCCGTCAGGCGGCGCGTGAAGGAGTAGCCAACTTCAGCGAACTGGTGAGTCAGGTGATGGTTCCCCCGGCCATGCGAGCCATTCTCTCCTCGCCCGGCAACCGTGTTCAGGGGTTCCTCGCCGCAGGGCACGTCTGTGCCATCATGGGGTGGGAGGAGTATGAACCGGTCGCCGAAGCGTTCGGTGTACCGATTGTGCCCACCGGATTCGAACCGGTCGATCTGCTCGACGGCATTCTCAGGGTGGTGGAAATGCTCGAAGAGGGGCGCAGCGGCGTCCTCAATGCCTATGGGCGAATCGTCAGCCGCGAAGGCAACCGCGAGGCGCGGAAGGTGATGCAGGAAGTGTTCGATGTGGCCGACCGACCGTGGCGCGGCATCGGCGTCATTCCGGCAAGCGGCCTCGTGCTGCGTGGGGAGTACGCCCGCTTCGACGCCGAAAAGCGCTTCGACGTCGGCCACATCGCTCCGCAGGAGTCCCGTCTCTGCCGGAGCGGCGAGGTGCTGCAGGGGCACCTGAAGCCCGATGCCTGTCCGGCCTTCGGTAGCGAATGCACTCCGCAAAGCCCCCTCGGCGCAACGATGGTCTCCTCCGAAGGAGCCTGCGCCGCTTACTACCGCTATCACCGCAACCCCGATTCCTTATGAGTGAACCATTCGTCTGTCCGCTTCCGTTTCTGCACTCCGAGACCGTCCAGATGGCTCACGGGGCGGGAGGAAGATTTTCGCAGGAGCTTACGAAACAGGTGTTCATGCCGCATCTCGGCAACGCCTTTCTCGATCTTATGGACGACCAGGCCAAACTCACCCTTCCTTCCGGCAGGATAGCGTTCAGCACCGACACCTATGTGGTCACGCCCTGTATCTTTCCCGGTGGAACCATCGGTTCGCTGGCCGTCAACGGAACGGTCAACGATCTTGCCGTCGGAGGGGCCCGTCCGCTCTATCTGAGCGCCGGTTTCGTGCTTGAGGAGGGGTTCCCGCTTGCCGAACTCGAAGGGATTGTCCGGAGCATGGCCGAGGCCGCCCGCAAAGCCGGAGTGCTGATCGTGACGGGTGATACCAAGGTCGTGCAGCGAGGATCGTGCGATCGCATTTTTATCAACACCTCGGGTATCGGGCTGCTGCGCGATGACGTCACGCTCTCCTGCCGTAACCTGAAGCCGGGTGATGCCATCCTGCTTTCCGGCACAGTGGGCGACCACGGGATGTCCATCATGACGGCAAGGGAGGGGCTTTCCTTTCAATCCGGCATCACCAGTGATTGCGCTTCCCTCAACCATATGATGGAAGCCCTGCTCGACGCGGTGCCGGAGGTTCACGCCATGCGGGATCCGACCAGAGGCGGCGTTGCCGCCGTGCTCAACGAGCTTGCGGTTTCCTCCTCGGTTGGCGTCGAGCTTGTCGAAGATGCCATACCCGTCAATGCTGAAGTCAGAGGAGCCTGTGAGCTGCTCGGCATCGATCCGCTGCATGTTGCCAATGAAGGAAAGATTATCGTTGCACTGCCTGCCGCAGCTGTTTCCAGGGCGCTCGATGTGCTGCGCTCTTTCGACGAGGGCCGGAATGCGGCCGTTATCGGATCGGCAAGTGCGGAGCACTCCGGAATGGTCATCATGAAAACCGTATTCGGAAGCCGTCGAATCGTCGATCTGCCGGCTGGCGAGCAGCTGCCCAGAATCTGCTGAGCGCTGCCTGAAAAAAAGAGAAATATTTTGCATTCACGTTCCTGTTGCATTATTCTTCAGGCGTATTATCAGTTGAAAAAACATCTTGGGCCTGTCCAGGGCACAAACCCTCCTGCAGGTCTGTTTCCGGTTATTTTTTTTCGGTATGAACATTATTGAAACCGCCATTCCGGATGTCCTGATCTTTGAACCGAAGGTGTTCGGAGACGATCGGGGCTATTTTCTTGAGACATACCGGCACGATATTTTCGAGAGACATGCCGGACCTGTCGATTTCGTTCAGGACAATGAATCGAAGTCGTCGTACGGCGTGCTGCGCGGCCTGCATTTCCAGAAACCTCCCCATACCCAGTCCAAACTGGTAAGGGTGGTATCGGGACGGGTGCTCGATGTGGCCGTAGACCTTCGCAAAGGTTCGCCATTCTACGGCATGCATGTGGCCGTCGAACTGGATTCGGACAGAAAGAACATGCTGTGGATTCCCAGAGGATTCGCCCATGGGTTCGCCGTACTGTCCGATGAGGCGGTTTTTGCCTATAAATGCGATAATTACTATTCGCCGGCCCATGATGCCGGAGTCGTCTGGAACGACCCTGATCTTGGCATAGACTGGCGGATTCCGGAAGGCGATATCGCTCTTTCGGCAAAAGATGCCGCCCTTCCTTCATTTGCCGAAGCGGGCGCGTTTGACTTTGAATCAAAATGGCATGTAAAACCCTGAGAACCAGTCATGAATATTCTCGTTACCGGAAGCAACGGTCAGCTTGGCACGGAGATCAGGGCGCTTGCGGCAGGTACTCCCGGATCGGATTTTTTTTTCTTCGATCTTCCTGAACTCGATATCACCAGTTTTTCCCGGGTAGCCGATGCCATGCAGCGCTGCGGGTGCGATGTCGTGATCAACTGTGCCGCCTACACGGCGGTTGACCGCGCGGAAAGCGAGCCTGAGCTGGCCGCCAGGGTGAATTGCGACGGTGCGGGAGTTCTTGCCCGGTGCGCCAGGGAACGGGGGGCGCTGCTCCTGCATGTTTCCACCGATTATGTTTTCGACGGCCGTTCTTGCCGTCCCTACCGGGAATCCGATTCTCCGGCTCCGCTTGGCGTGTACGGGCAGTCGAAACTTGCGGGGGAAAAGCTGATTCAGGAGATCGCGCCTTCGTACCTGATCATCCGCACCTCCTGGCTTTATTCGCTCCACGGACAGAATTTTCTGAAAACCATGCTGAAGCTCGGCCGTGAAAGAGAGCGGATCGATGTTGTCTTCGACCAGATCGGGACGCCGACCTGTGCTTCGGATCTTGCCGGAGCGATTCTCGATCTGCTCGGCGGAATCCGGCCGGAAAAACGGTATGCGGCCATCTACCACTATTCCAATGAAGGGGTCTGCTCCTGGTACGATTTCGCGGCGGCCATCATGCGCCTGAAAGATCTCTCCTGCAGGGTGGTTCCCATCGAAAGCAGCGGCTATCCCACTCCGGCGCCCCGCCCATTCTACAGCGTGCTCAACAAGGGAGCCATAAAAAAGGAGTGGGGGATTGAAATACCCCACTGGCACGATGCTCTCGAAAAGCTGCTTGCCCGTTCAGACAATCCTTAACCAATCAACCACCGACCATGTCAGACACGCATATTCTGATTACTGGTGGAGCAGGATTCATCGGCTCCCATTTGGTCAGGCATTTCCTCAATGCCTATCCATCCTATACGATCACCAACCTCGACAGCCTTACCTATGCGGGCAATCTCGTAAACCTCAGGGACGTCGAGCACCTCGGGAATTACCGGTTCGTGAAAGGGGATATCACCGATGCGCCGTTTATCGAGAACCTTTTCAGCGAAAACCGTTTTGACGGGGTGATCCATCTGGCTGCGGAGTCGCATGTGGACCGTTCGATAGCAAGCCCGCTCGAATTCGTGACCACCAACGTCATCGGTACCGTGAACCTGCTGGATGCGGCCCGGCGCTGCTGGGCCGGAGATTTTTCGGGCAAGCGGTTCTATCACATCTCTACCGACGAAGTATACGGTTCGCTCGGCCGTGAGGGTATTTTCACCGAAGAGACCCCGTACGATCCGCACAGCCCCTATTCGGCCTCGAAAGCCTCGTCCGACCATTTCGTCAGGGCATGGCACGATACCTACGGGCTGCCCGTGGTTATCAGCAACTGCTCGAACAACTACGGCCCCTGCCAGTTTCCTGAAAAGCTGATCCCGCTTTTCATCAACAACATCCGCCTGAAAAAGCCGCTTCCGGTTTACGGCAAGGGGGAGAACATCCGCGACTGGCTGTGGGTGATAGATCACGCCTCGGCCATCGATGTGATCTATCACAGGGGAAACAACGGAGAGACCTACAATATCGGCGGCCATAACGAATGGACCAATATCGATCTCATCCGGCTGCTGTGCGTCATCATGGACCGGAAACTGGGTCGTGAACCCGGAGAGTCCGCAAAGCTGATAACCTATGTTACCGACCGGGCCGGACACGACCTTCGCTATGCCATCGATTCGTCAAAACTTCAGCGGGAACTCGGATGGGCGCCCTCCATACGCTTCGAAGAGGGGCTGGAGCGCACGGTGGAGTGGTATCTCGACAACCAGGAGTGGCTTGACCAGGTGACGTCCGGCGCATACCGGGACTATTACGAGAAGATGTACAGCTCTTCGGGCGCAGGCAGCTGAAGGAGCGTTCCCGGGAGTATGGAGAATTCCTGCAGCAATTGCTATATTCTCAAACAGTAAACAGGCCGGCTCCCGAAGGCGGGCGAGTCGTTCTGTCCTGGTGAAAAACCGGGATTTCCGAAGTCAATTCGTGGAGGTACAATCATGAAAGTCCGCAAGGATATTGCATACCGTTTCCTGCTTGCCGAAGGGTTTCTCGGCGAGGCCGATGAGGATCTGCGGCTCAAGCGCTGGCGTTCATGTGTTTCGGGTTCCAACCTGTGTATCGATAATTGCGGCATTGCCGTGCTCATGCTTTTCGGCGTGTCGCGCACGACCCACCATCCCGAAAAGCATCTTCCCCAGCTTCTTGCCGAAGGGACGGTTTCGGAGGAGGTTGCCGAGCTCATAAGGGCTCTGCTGCCCGAGCTTGAACTGCACGATTCGCATGAAAAAATGCTGGCAAAATACGGACGGGAGACTGCTTATCAGTCACCCTGGGATATTTTTACGGAAGAGCAGGCCCGGAAGGCCTTTGAAGGTGCCCGAAAAAGTCTCGATCTGTGCCGGAAACTCAGGGCTCTGCTTGAAGACGCCCTTGAGGGATGAGGAAACGGGCTTTCCCGATGTCGGTTTTTTCGAACTCTTAGCGAACCAGCATGCATATTCTTGTTATCGGAGGCGCCGGATATATCGGCAGCCATGTCGTCAGGGCTTTTCTCGACAGCGGTTTCCGTGTCACGGTTTTCGACAATCTTTCGACCGGTTCGAGGGAAAACCTCTTTGAGGAGGCAGGGTTTGTCCACGGCGATATCATGCGGCCCACACAGCTTGCCGCCGTAATGGGCAAGGGGTTCGACGGATGCGTGCATCTTGCGGCCCTGAAAGCCGCCGGGCAGTCGATGCTCTGTCCCGAGGAGTATGCCGAGGCGAATCTTGCAGGGACCATCAACATTATCAACGCCGCCACGGCAGCTTCGGTCGGCGCCCTTATTTTCTCGTCGTCCGCGGCCGTGTTCGGCAATCCGGCCTATCTGCCGATTGACGAGGAGCATCCGAAGGAACCTGAAAATTTCTATGGCTTTACCAAACTTGAAATAGAACGGCTGCTCGGCTGGTACGACCGGCTCAAAGGGCTCAACTATGCCGCCATCCGTTATTTCAACGCTGCGGGTTATGATGTGGCCGGGCGCGTCAAGGGGCTGGAGCGCAATCCTGAAAACCTGCTTCCTGTCGTCATGGAGGTTGCTGCAGGACTCCGCTCACGGCTTTCGGTTTTCGGCGACGACTACCCTACAAGGGACGGCTCCTGCATCAGGGACTATGTCCACGTCAGCGATCTTGCCTCGGCCCACGTCAGCGCATTTGAGTATATCAGGAAAAACCGTCTGAGCCTCTCGGTCAATCTCGGCAGCGAAAACGGCATCAGCGTGCTCGAAATGCTCGAGCGGGCCCGCATGGTGACCGGCCGGCCGATTCCTGCGGAAATAACCGGCAGGCGGGAGGGCGACCCTTCCGAACTGGTGGCCTCCTCGAAGAAAGCAAGAGAGCTGCTGCAGTGGCAGCCGAAATACAGCGACGCAGATACCCTGATCGCTTCCACCTGGCGGCTTTACGAAGAGCGGTACCTCCGGAGGTGATGTATCCTTCTTCGGCGCCCTGCGCTTCTGCTAACGTTTCAATCATGTTCGTCAAATGATCATTCCGGTAATTTTAAGCGGCGGATCCGGGACGCGCCTCTGGCCTCTTTCGAGGGCTCTTTATCCGAAACAGCTCCTTCCTCTCGTCACGGACAAAACCATGCTGCAGGAAACCGTCCTCCGGCTTGCCGGTATTGAAGATCTCGGGCCGGTCTGCTGTATCTGTAACGAGCAGCACCGTTTTCTCGTTGCCGAACAGCTTCGCGAGGTTACCGGAAGCCTTGGAGGGATCATTCTTGAACCCGTCGGCCGAAATACAGCCCCCGCTGCCGCCGTTGCCGCCATACACGCCCTTTCGAAGTTTCAGGATCCCTTGCTGCTGCTGCTTCCCGCCGATCACGTCATCCGCGATACGGCGGCGCTTTCCAGGGCAGTTGCCGAGGGGTATCCGGCCGCGGCTTCCGGTGCGCTGGTGACCTTCGGCATCGTCCCTTCCGGTCCGGAAACCGGATACGGATACATCAGGGCCGAGACCGGCTCCGACAACCACTCCTGCCGTCCGGTTCTCGAGTTCGTCGAAAAACCCGATCTTGCGACCGCCGAGCGGTACGTACAGTCCGGCGGATATTTCTGGAACAGCGGGATGTTTCTGTTCCGGGCCGACGTTTTTCTTGAGGAACTCGAACATTCCAACCCGGCAATGCTCGACTCGTGCCGCATGGCTTACCGGAAGGCCGCCGCCGATCTCGATTTTCTCCGGCTCGACCGCGAGGCGTTCAGCGCCTCTCCTTCCGATTCAATCGATTACGCGGTGATGGAGAAAACATCCCGTGCGGTCGTGGTGCCGCTCGATGCCGGCTGGAACGATGTCGGGGCATGGTCGGCTCTCTGGGAACTCAACGAGCATGATGCAGCAAACAATGTCCTTAAAGGCGATGTGCTCGTGCATGATGTCCGCAACAGCTATATTCACGCGACGAGCCGCCTTGTCGCGGTGGTCGGCCTCGAAGACCAGATCATCGTTGAAACCCCCGACGCCGTACTTGTGGCTTCCCGCGACAGGGTTCAGGATGTCAAGGCCATCGTCCGGCAGCTCGATGCGTCGAAAAGGAGCGAAGCGGAGATCCATCTCAGGGTCTACCGGCCCTGGGGCACCTATGAGACCGTGGATCTTGCCGACCGTTTTCAGGTGAAAAGGATCGTCGTCAAACCCGGTGCGGCCCTTTCCCTGCAGAAACACTACCACCGCGCCGAACACTGGATCGTCGTGAAGGGGACTGCGCTTATCACGGTCGGCGAAAAGGATATCACCCTTTGCGAGGATCAATCGACCTACATACCCATGGGTACACTCCACCGGCTTGAAAATCCCGGCAAGATACCGCTCGAACTCATCGAGGTGCAGACCGGCAGTTATCTCGGGGAGGATGACATCGTCCGGTTTGATGACCGGTACGGCAGGATCGCCGACGCCCGAGAGGCCAACCTGCCCTCCTGAACCGGTCAGGCCGGGGATGGGGGGGGCGTCCGGCCCGTTTTTTCCTCATGCCCGGGACGCGCAGAAACCCTCATGCGGCTTTGATAGCTTCCTGAAAAATATTACATTGAAGGCAGTGTCCAGAAATAACGCGATAATTTTAAACCGAGTGTACCATGGCTGAAGAAATGAAAACATCTGCACAGGGTCAGCAGAGCAGCGGCGGTGATGTGGTAAAAGGTGATTTTTCAACCATACTTGTGGGTGTCGGCACTCTTCTCGACAATACCCTTACCCCGCTCAGCAAGATGGTTGCCCAGGCTCTCGATTCCCTGACGGTTGTGGCAAAGCAGATTCTCGAAGGCGTCAGTTCTTCCCTTGGCGACAAGAAATAATGGAGTGACATTCCCTCGCGGTTGTTTTCTTATCCTTTCTGTCGCATAGACATTACAGGCAGGCTTTTCCAGTGTAGAAGGGTCTGCCTGTTCTGTTTTACCCCCGTTTCTTGTATATTGCATATTTTCCCGTTTTTGACTCTTTGTTTCGTTTATCCATAAATTATGCCCGAAAAATTTCCCGAATATTCCACCGGCATTCCCTACAGTACGGTTGAAAAAGAGGTGCTGGCCTACTGGAACGATCACCGTATTTTCAGAAAAAGTCTCGAAGAACGCTCTGCAGCGAAGGTTTTTTCATTTTATGAAGGTCCCCCGACGGTTAACGGCAAGCCGGGTGTGCACCATGTTTTCAGCCGTACCATCAAGGATGTCGTCTGCCGGTACAAGACCATGCAGGGGTACCAGGTTCCCCGGAAAGCCGGGTGGGATACCCACGGGCTTCCCGTCGAAATTTCCGTTGAAAAAAAGCTCGGTCTGAAGAACAAGTCGCAGGTCGTGGAGTACGGGGAAGGGGAGTTCAACAGCGAAGCACGGGCGCTGGTCTACCACCATATCGACGACAACCGCGAAGGGTGGGGAAAGCTGACGGAACAGATGGGCTACTGGGTGGACATGGATCGACCCTATATCACCTGCACGAACGACTACATGGAGTCGGTCTGGTGGGCGCTGAAAACCATTTTCGACAAGGGCCTCATCTACAAGGACTACAAGATCGTTCCGCAGGACCCCAAATCGGAGACGGTGCTGAGTTCCCATGAGCTCGCCCTCGGCTATAAAGAGGTGAGCGATCCGAGCATCTATGTGAAATTCCGCATCAGGGACTCCCAGGAGAGCTTTCTGGTCTGGACAACCACGCCCTGGACCCTGATTTCCAACGTCGCGCTCTGTACCGGAGCCGATATCGATTATGTGAAAGTACGCCACAGCGTGACCGGTGAAGTGCTCATTCTTGCCCAGTCGCGTCTTCAGGTGCTGACGGAAAAGGACGAGAACGGAGAGTCGCTCTGGCAGGTAACCGGAACGGTGAAGGGCCGGGAGCTGGAGGGTATCGGGTACGAGCCGCTTTTCACCTATCAGCAGCCGCAGAAACGCTGCTGGTACGTCACCACGGGCTCGTTCGTCTCGACCGAAGACGGTACAGGCATCGTGCATATCGCCCCGGCTTTCGGCGCGGACGACTACGAGCTCGCCCGGCAGTACGACCTGCCGATGCTGCAGCCGGTTGCCCGTAACGGCTGTTTCACCGCAGAAATTCCGGATTACGACGGCATGTTTTTCAAGGATGCCGACCCGCTGATCATACGGCAGCTCAAGGACGCAGGCAAACTGTATCGCCGCGAAACCATCACGCACACCTACCCCTTCTCCTGGCGCTACGACGTGCCGGTTATCTACTATGCAAGGGAGTCGTGGTATATCAGGACCACCGCGCTTGCCGGACGGATGGTGGAACTGAACAAAACCATCAACTGGTGCCCGCCGGAAATCGGTTCCGGCCGTTTCGGCAACTGGCTCGAGGAGAACAAGGACTGGGCCCTTTCGAGGGAGCGGTTCTGGGGCACTCCGCTGCCGGTATGGGTAGCCGAGGATTTTGCCATCGGAGACGATATCTCTTCGGGCAGAATGTTCGCCGTCGGTTCGGTCGCCGAGCTTCGCGAGGGGTTCATCGACATCGGCGCCGAGCGCCACCTGCTCGGAGACGCGCTCGACCGGGGCCTGGTGGAACTCGACCTGCACAAGCCCTTTGTGGACCGGATCTACTTCATCAGGGAGGGCCGGCGGTTCAACCGCACCCCCGAACTGGTCGATGTCTGGTTCGACAGCGGTTCCATGCCCTTTGCCCAGCTGCACTACCCGTTCGAGAACCGGGACGTTTTCGAAAAAACCTTTCCGGCCGATTTCATCGCCGAAGGGGTCGATCAGACCAGGGGCTGGTTCTACACCATGCACGCCATCGCCACCCTGATTTTCGATACGGTCGCCTACAAGAACCTGGTCGTGAACGGCCACATTCTCGACCGTGAGGGACAGAAAATGTCGAAGTCGAAAGGCAATGTGGTCGATCCTTTCGAAACCATGCAGCGCTACGGAGCCGATTCGCTTCGCTGGTACCTTCTGGTTTCGAGTCCTCCCTGGAGGCCGAAGTCGTTCAATACCGCCGAGATCGAGGAGGAGCAGCGCCGCTTTTTCAGGGCGTTCATCAACAGCTACAACTTTTTCGTGCTCTATGCCAATGTAGACGCCTTCACCTATACCGAGCCCGACATTCCTGCCGGTGAGCGTTCGGAGCTTGACCGGTGGGTGCTTTCCTGCCTCAACACCCTCGTGGCCGGCGTAACCCGGCGCATGGAGCAGTACGACCTGACCGGCGCCGTCAGGCTGATCGGCGACTTTACCGTCGACGACCTGTCCAACTGGTACATCAGGCGGTCGCGCAAGCGGTTCTGGAAAAGCGAGATGGGCCCCGACAAGCTTGCCGCCTACCAGACGCTCTATACCTGTCTCATGACGACCGCAAAGCTGCTGGCTCCGTTCACCCCGTTCATTGCCGAGAAAATATACCTGAACCTGAACGCCGTCAGCAACCGCGACCCGTGGGAGTCGGTGCACCTTGCCACCTTCCCCTCCGTTGAGGAGTCCCTGACCGACAAGCCTCTCGAACAGCGGATGAAAAAAGCCCAGACAGTGACCTCCCTGGTGCGCACCATGCGCGAAAAAGCCTCCATCAAGGTGCGTCAGCCGCTCAAACGCATCATGCTTGCCGTGGACGATGCGGCAATGCGCGGCGAGTACGAGCTTGTGGCCGGCATCATTGTCGATGAGGTCAACGTGCAGAAAATCGAATATATCGAGGACGAGGGGACGGTTATCAGCAAAAAGGTGAAGCCGAACTTCAAAACGCTCGGCCCCCGGTACGGAAAGGATATGAAGGTGCTTGCCGACGCCATCAGGCTTATGACCCATCGCCAGATAGCGCTTATCGAAAAAGAGGGCCGGCTTACGCTCGATTTCGACGGCCGGGTGTTCGAACTCGAACGGCAGGACGTCGAGATCATGCACGAGGATATCGAAGGCTGGCTGGTCGCTTCGGACGAGGCGCAGGGCATCATGGTGGCGCTCGATACCGAAATGAACGAAGAGCTTCTTATGCTCGGGCTCGCCCGTGAACTGGTCAGCAGGATTCAGTCGCTCCGCAAGGAGAGCGGTCTGGAGATTACCGACCGGATCCGGCTGAAAGTCTCGGGCAGCGACAAACTTCTCGATGCAGTCGAGAGAAATGATGCGTATATTAAAGACGAGACACTTGCATCCTCTCTTGAAACCGCACGGTACGACCCGGAGGCCGAAAACGGCGCAGAGGAGTCGGTAAACGGTGAAATGTGCCGCTTATCACTTGAAAAATCCTGTGGTTAGTAGTATACTAACAAATCTTTTTTCACGGTTTGCCGTTAGAACTTGTAAATCAGAGGTATCATGGCGAAAAAAAGCAGCAGCATGGCAGGAAAGGAGAACGAAGCGGTAGATGAGCCGATTCTGACGAAAACCTATCTGAGCGATGAGGAACTCGAGCATTTCAGGCAGTTACTGCTCAAGAGACGGGAGGAGGTGCTTCGTGATCTGGAAATTCTGCGCTCTTCCCTTTCTGATGAAAATGTCGAGGACTCCATAAACTCGAATTACTCCATGCACATGGCCGATCACGGAACGGAGACGATGGACCGCGAACAGCGGTTCATGTTCATCGCCCGCGATGAAAAGTATATCGGTTATATCGACCAGGCTCTCGACAGAATCCGCAACAGGACCTACGGCATCTGCATCAAGTCGGGCAAGCCGATCCCAAAGAAACGCCTCGAGGCGGTTCCGCATACTTCCGTGAGGATCGAGTTCAAGCAGGGCAAGAAATAACGCCATCGGCCGGTTTTTTTTGCAGAAACTGAAGCGGGAGCATCTCTTTTACCTTTTTGAGATGCTCCCGCTTTTTTTGTACCCGGCGCGGGGTGGCACCCCGTGGATCAGTCGTTCTCTTCCTTGTCCGTGGTGACGTCGTTGACCTGGATGGGATAGTCGCCGCTGAAACATGCCGTGCAGTAGCTGCAGGTTTCATTCTCGAAGGTCGGTACGCTGTTGAGCAGTCCCTGCATGGAGAGGTACTTCAGGGAATCGACGCCGATATACTCGCGTATCTTTTCGATCTCCTCCTCCTCGCTGCCGGTGGTTTCGAACATATGGGTGAGCAGCTGGCGCTTTGTCGGGAAGTCCATGCCGTAAAAACAGGGATTGGTGATGGGCGGCGAGCTGATGTGCAGATGGATGGCCTGCGGGTCGGCCTCCCGGATCAGCTTGATCAGCATTTTTGCCGTGGTGCCGCGTACGATGGAGTCGTCGATCAGGATGATCGGACGGCCCACCAGCACGCCCCGCACGATGTTGTATTTCGAGCGGACCTTGATGTCCCTGCTGTGGATGCCGGGCTGTATGAAGGTTCTTCCCACATAGTGGTTCCTGATGAGCCCGTGCTCGAACCGCGCCGGCCTGCCGAGTTTGTTGCTCTCCCTCACAAAGCCAAGCGCGGCGGTATTGGACGAGTCGGGTACGCTGACCACCGTCATCTGCTTGTCGTCCGGGAGCTGCTCTATGCCGGACTCCCTGGCAAGATTCTTGCCGAGGTTCCTGCGGATTTTATCGACGGAGTGTTTGAAGATGAAGCTGTCGGGCCGGGCGAAATAGACGTATTCGAAGATGCAGCGGGCCTTGCGTTTCGAGGGTGGCAGGTAGATCGACGTGGGATTTTCGTTGGTTACCGCCAGATGGTCGATCATGAGGATCTCGCCCGGCTCGATATCGCGGATGTACTCCGCCTGTATGATGTCGAACGCGCAGGTTTCGCTGGCTACGATGTAGGTGAGTTCGCCGGTCAGCGGGTCTACTTTCTTGCCGAGCGCAAGAGGGCGGAACCCGTAAGGGTCACGTGCGGCGATCATCTGGTTGTTGGCCAGAATCACCATGGAGTATGCGCCCTGGACCTGGCGCAGCGCCTCGTATATCTGGTGCAGCGGCTCTTTTTCGCGGCTGCGTGCCGCCAGGTGCGGAATGATTTCCGTATCCGAAGAGGCCTGGAAGATAACGCCGAGCTCGGTCAGCTCGCGCCTGAGAGCCCTCGAGTTGGTGAGATTGCCGTTGTGGGCTATGGCCAGACTTCCCGACCGGTAGGTCAGCGAAAACGGCTGGACATTGTTGGTTGACTTCGATGAACCGGTGGTGGAGTAGCGGTTGTGGCCTATGGCCGCATAACCGCTCAGGGTCTCGAAAATGGTTTCGTCCCTGAAAACCTCCGAAACCAGACCCATTCCCTTGTGCTGCTTGAAGAGTGTTTTTTTCTTCGCCTTGTTGTATTCGGCAACAACGATACCTGCAGCCTCCTGCCCTCTGTGCTGCAGCGAGTATAAACCGTAAAAGGTATCTTCAGCGGGAGTTTTTGAGTTGAAAATGCCGAAAACTCCACACATAAGCGTCCCGGTGTTAAGATTGTGTAAACTTCCCGTTGCCAAATTCGGCAAATGAACGTAATGATCCAAACGGAAAATGGAAAATAATCGTTGCATCGCAGGTTGCGCTTTTCAGGTTTCCCTTTCGCGATGAATTTGAGGGGACAATACCGGAAAAGGAGGAATTGTAAGCGCGGGAGCAGGGTTTATATCTGCTGCGTCAGGAAAGCTTTTTCCGGCTTTCAATGCTTGTTTAATTCAACTGTTACTGGTTTATGGCAGCACTGCTTAAAAAAACTCCGGCAAAACCGGGGCCGGCTATCTGGATTTCGGTCACCCTCTTGTGGGGAACGGTTTTCTTTTTCACTTCGTCCTGGATGCTCGGCGCAGCCTCCCGTCAGCTTGCCCAGGGATTTTTCGATCTGACGGGTTCTCAGCTTCTGGGGGTTTACGGTTTTCATGTTCCCGTGCTTCTGGTGTTCGCCCTTCTGGCCATGATGGTGAAAAACCTGCTCGATCCCGACGGCAGCAAACAGGTGAACCGCCAGCAGTCCGTCGTTGCAGGAAAGCGTGAAAAGCTTTTCGTTTCTTTTGCAGGCAGTCTGGCGACCAGTTTTTTCTTTACCGGTCTGAGCGCTTCGACCTTTCTGTGGAGTTCCCGGTTTACCGGTTCGGTTGTGGACCTCACCCCGAAGGTTGTCGCTCTCGCTGCGGTTTACAACATCGCCGCCGGTCTTGCGGCCTCGCTGCTTGTGGGTATAGTCTTTATGATAGCCAGGGTTGGCAGGAAGTGAGAGAAACCGGCATCCTTGCATCCGAAACGCTCATGGCAGTACATCCATAAACGAAAAAAGCGCAATCCTGTGATTGCGCTTTTTTCGTTTATGTGGAGCTAAGGAGACTCGAACTCCTGACCCTTTGCATGCCATGCAAATGCTCTACCAACTGAGCTATAGCCCCGTTCCGACGTTCTAATTAAAAGAAAAAAAAATTGTTTTTGCAACTTGTTTTCTACATTCTTTTACATGATTATGCTGATAATCCTGAAACGGGAACCCCTGTCAATTTTCGCAAGCGGTATCTTCAGCTCCCGAAGGAGCGGCCTTTCGGCAACGAAACGCCTCAAGGCGGGGGAGACCGGCAAGATAATCGGAACGCGGAACATCCGAACGGACTGTTCCCCCAAATAACGTGTTATGTCTTTATCCTTTATTGTCAGGGAGGGTTTTTCCGGTTTCGGACGGGCAAAGATGCCCGCTGCGATCACCGTAACGATCAGCTTTTTTGCGCTCGTGCTGCTTGGCCTGTTCAGCACCGTCTCGCTGAGTTTTTTCGACATCATACAGGAACTGCGCAGCAGGATGGAGCTGGAAGTGTTTCTCGCCGATTCGCTTACCGAGGCGCAGGCCGCCGGGATAACCGGAAAAATCAGGGAACTCGACGGCGTCCGGGATGCCGTCTATGTAACCCGTGAAGAAGCGGCATCGATCTTCTCCCGTGATTTCGGCGAGGATGTGGTCGGGATTCTCGGTTCGAACCCGCTGCCCCGTTCCGTCCGCCTTAAGTTCCAGCCGGAGTACGCCCGGCCGGACAGCATCGCCAAAGTGGTTCCTCTCATCAGCGGCCTCGCGCCGGGTCTGGAGGTACGCTACAACCAGAAGTATCTCGGCCAGATCGAGCAGAACGGCAAACTCTTCACCCTGCTTACCGGAGGTATGGGGCTCCTGATTGCCGTGGCAACCGTCGTGCTGATCGGCTATACCATCCGGCTTGCCCTCTATTCCCGTCAGGAGAAGATCAGGACCATGCGCCTCGTCGGCGCCACGGCATGGTTTATCGGCGCCCCCTATGTCATTGAAGGCGCCCTGCAGGGGATTCTGTCGGGCCTGCTCGCCGCCGGCGCGGTCTATGTGGTTTTCGAGCAGCTTCTTTTCACCTATGAGCCGGCGATGTACGAGATACTGCATCCGTCGGCATTGCTGATCTACCCGTCGCTCGTTCTGCTCGGGCTTGCGCTCGGCATATTCGGCAGCACGCTTTCGGTCGGCAAGTACCTGCGCGCCGCCTCAAAACGCTGAGGGTGTGCTGAAATCCTGCCCGGCAAGCCGGTAGAGCATCCGTATCTCCTCCTCCCATCCGTCCGAATCGGGCGTCTCCAGAACAAGCGGCATCTCGTCAAAGAGAGGATGCCGCATGATGCATGCGAAAGCCTCGATGCCGATTTCACCTTTGCCGATGCATGCATGCCGGTCGACCCGGCTGCCGAGCGGCTGTTTCGCGTCGTTCAGGTGCATGGCTTTCAGATACCCCAGGCCCACCACGCGGTCGAATTCTCCGGTCATTCGTTCCAGCGCTTCTCCGGTTCTGATGTCGTAACCCCCGGCAAAGAGATGGCAGGTATCGAGGCAGACGCCCACTCTCGACTTGTCCTCCACGAGATCGACCAGCATGGCGAGATCCTCGAAGCGGCTGCCGAGGTTCGAGCCCTGGCCGGCGGTATTCTCGATCACGGCGGTAACGCCCGACGAGCGATCGAGAGCCATGTTTATCGATTCGGCGATAAGCCGGAGGCAGGCTTCCGGCGCTATCTGGTTGAGATGGCTTCCGGGGTGGAAGTTCAGCATCCGGAGTCCCATCCGTTCGGCCCGCTGCATCTCGTCGAAAAAGGCGTTGCGTGACCGGTCGAGTTTTTCGGGTTCCGGGCTGCCGAGATTGATGAGATAGCTGTCGTGAGGCAGGATGTGTTCCGGCAGGAATCCGCCGTCGCTGCAGTTTTTCCGGAACGCCTCAAGGGAGGCGTCCGTCAGTTCAGGAACCCGCCACTGCCGCTGGTTTTTCGTGAAGAGCGCGAACGCCTTCGCCCCTATTCCTGCGGCCTGCAAAGGCGCATTCTCGATACCGCCCGCAATGCTGACGTGGGCTCCGACTCGTTTCATGGAAAAGTTGTTACGTGTTGAATAATGTGGGTGGCAGATAATCGTGAAGAAAGCATTTTTTTTAGGCTGCTCACCGCCCACCGCCCACACTTTTTTCCCGGTTACCGATTTTCTTTTCCTGTTTTTCCGTCAGGTTCACGGTTTCACGCACGGTGAAGCCGCTGCCTTCGGGTGCGGAGGTCGAGAGCATCTCACCGAGCAGGCCGGTGGAGAAGAGCTGTGCGCCGAGAATGATGAGCAGGATGCCGAGAAAGAGGATCGGGCGGTTGCTCGCCGGCTTCTGGTTCAGCACCTTGTCGAGCGTGACGTAGAGGCTGATGGAGAAGCCCGAGAGGAAGCTCACCAGTCCGGCCATGCCGAAGAAATGCATGGGACGTCGGAAGTATCGGGTGATGAAGAGCACGGCCAGAAAATCGAACAGGCCGGCAAGGAACCTTCCGGTGCCGAACTTCGTGGATCCGTGCATTCTGGGGCGGTGGTTGACCGGCAGTTCGGCAATTCTGAAGCCGTTCCATCCGGCCAGCACGGGAATGTATCGGTGCATCTCGCCGTGCAGTTCTACCCGGTCGGTGACCTCCCGCCGGTACGCCTTGAGGCCGCAGTTGAAGTCGTGGATGGGGATGCCGGTGAAGAGCCGCGTGACCATGTTGAAAAAGAGTGAGGGCACGGTTTTGCCGAGCGGGTCCTTCCGCTCTTTTTTCCATCCGCTCACCAGATCGTACCCTTCGAAGAGTTTCGCCACGAGAGGGCGTATCGCGGCCGGATCATCCTGCAGGTCGGCGTCGAGCGTCACCACCACGCCGCCTTCCGCAGCACGGAATCCTGCCGAAAGCGCCGCGGTCTTGCCGAAGTTCCGCTGGAAGGAGATGAGGGCGACCTCCGGCCTGTCGGCAATCATGGAGCGCACCAGCTCCGCCGATCCGTCGGTCGAGCCGTCGTCGACCAGAATGATTTCATGGCTGAACGCTCCGTCGAACAGCCGGTGAAGCTCCGTCTCCCGAAGGGCGACGGAGAGCTGGTCGAGCAGTTCCGGAAGGGACTCCTTTTCGTTGAAGAACGGAACGATGACAGAAAGTGACTTCAAGTTCAGAGGGTGAAATGGTGTATGGCAATACTTTTCGCTACGATAACACAACAAAGTATGAAATCCGCCGGGATTTACATTCCCTTCTTCTTTCCCGTCCCTGCGGCG